>NZ_JBJQLL010000006.1:0-260668 GCF_046486405.1 Escherichia sp. WS338
CGCACCACCCCGTCAGTAGCTGAACAGGAGGGACAGCTGATAGAAACAGAAGCCACTGGAGCACCTCAAAAACACCATCATACACTAAATCAGTAAGTTGGCAGCATCACCCGCCAGTATAATAAGAGAGTTCTTCACTCATGGTCATAAAACGTAATTTACGTACCGGTGCAAACAGCCACGCCACCAGCAATATACCAACGGCTCCACCGACGCCATAAAGCATTCCGGCCCAGCCATTGCTGTAGCCAAAGCCCACTGCCCCCATACTGGAACCCGTGCCAACCATCGTGGCAACGGTTGACCCCAGCGTCAGAAACAGCGGCAGCGAACGCCCGCCCAGCAGAAAATCTTCTCCTCTTTTCTGATTACGAGAAACAAACCAACCAAGCCAAATCATGGCGATGGCATAAATAATAAAGCCGACTAAAAAGATATGACTGTTCATAATTCACATCCTGCCAGTAGAGAGAAATTAATGTAAGAGTTCCCGGAGTGCTGAATGTATTCAGCACTCAATTGCGGTCTGTTTTTTTAATTCTTAAATTTATTAGCGGGTCGCGTTATAACAGGTCACATCGACTTCGACTTTACAATCGACAACCAGATCAGCCACACAACAAATACGTGCAGGCGGATTCTCGCCAAAAAATTCTCTGAATACTTTATTAAATGACTGGAAATAGCGGGCGTCGGTCAGGATCACTTTCACGTGAACCACATCCGCCAGGCTATAACCGGCTTCAGTCATGATGTCGACACAGTTTTGGATCGCCAGTCGTGACTGTTCAACGATTCCACCTTCTACCACTTCACCGTTTTTCATGGGTGTTTGCCCGGAGACGTACAGCCAGCCGCCCGCCTCAACCGCCCTGGCAAAAGGCAAATGCTGCCCGCCAGTGCCTGTTCCACCTTCCGTACCGTAACGTTTAATGCTCATATTCACTCCTTAATGTGAGGTCTGCCGGCGCAGGAAGCGTCCCGCACGGCCTGTAATATGTTTATCGGGACCATAGCTCATAACGCCGTTCACCATCACAGCCTCAATGCCATCTGCCGGGCGTTTGGGATCAGAAAAGCTGGCAACATCACGAATGGTTTGTGGATCGAACAACACCAGGTCCGCAAAATAACCGACTTTCACCAGTCCACGCTGGGGCAGGCGAAAACGGCTGGCAGAAAGCCCGGTCATTTTGTGGATAGCCGTGGTCAGTGGGAATAAGCCTTCATCACGGCAATAGTGGCCCAGCACGCGAGGGAAGGCGCCCCATAAACGTGGATGCGGCATGGGATCATTGGGCAGGCCGTCAGAGCCAATCATACTGACCGGATAACTCAACACTCGGCGGACGTCGCGCTCGTCCATGTTGTAATAGATAGCCCCGGCAGGCATTAGCAGCTTCGCGGCCTCCAGCATACTCATCTGCCAGTCGATGGCGATTTGCGCCAGTGTTTTCCCGGCCTGCTGCGGATGTGTTTGTGACCAGGTGATCACAATATCGAATTCGTCGGTGACTTGTTTGAGATCCAGCGTTGAAGAGCTGGCTGAGTAAGGGTAGACATCGCAGCCAATTTCCTGGTGTTGACGCATTTGGTCAAAAAAGGCCAACGTTTCTTTTGTCCGCCCCCAGTTTTTCGCCCCGGCGCATTTATGGTGGGAAACCACGACAGGCACTTTGCCATGACGCCCAATACGAAACGCCTCATCCAGGGCATCGAGAATCGGTTCAAATTCAGAACGCAGATGGGTGGTATAAACGCCCTTCTCACCGGCTAATTCTTCCGCCAGCGCCATGACTTCTTCGGTAGTCGCCTGAAATGCCGTTGCATAGGCCAGCCCGGAACTTAACCCCAGCGCCCCCTGACTCAACGCCAGACGTAAGTCGGCACGCATAGCGGCAATTTCATCCACCGTCGCCGGGCGAAACAGGTCGTCCATATGGTTATTACGCAGCGCCGTATGACCAATCAGCGTGCCAACGTTCAGTGACGGCCTGGCTGCTTCCACTGCCTGGGCATAGCTTTCAACGGTAGGATAAATAAAGTGCTCTGCTTCCCCCAACAGATTCATCGGGTCAGGAACTTCACCTTTCATTTTCGCCGACGCCGCACTAATCCCGCAGTTACCGACAATCACCGTAGTGATCCCCTGGCTGATCTTTGGCAGATATTCCGGGATGCGAATAACGTTGATATCGTCATGGGTATGAACGTCGATAAACCCGGGTGCCAGCACCCGCCCTTCCCCGTCAATGACCTGCTGCGCCGTAACGTTAAGCGCAGGGGCAATATCGACAATCCGATCACCTGTTATTGCCACGTCACCGCGAAATTCAGGGCCGCCGCTACCGTCGATAACGGTCACATTTTTGATTAACCAGTCAACCTGCATGTTCGTCACTCCATTTCTGCAATGGTGACAAGTTAACCATTTACAAGGACGAAAAACAGTGGAAAACTACGCAAAACCCAGATGATTTTATGATACTTTTATTCATAAATAATAAGATAAATAAACTAAATATTTATATTTCATTTAGTTACAAATGATACTCACATCCGATACGGTGAAAAACTTAAAAGGTAAATGTTATGAAATACCACTCAGAACCTCTGGTTCCCCATAAATCTGCCCTGATGCAAATGCCCGCAAATCTCCTTGCCGAAGATGTCTGTTTACCTGCCGCGATCATTAAAAAGCAGGCCCTGGAGAACAACATTACGTGGATGCAACGCTACGCTGACGCGCGCGGCGTTTCACTGGCACCGCACGGTAAAACCACCATGACGCCGTGGATTTTTCAGGCGCAGCAGGCGGCTGGTGCCTGGGCAATAGGTGTCGGTAGCGCATGGCAGGCTGGTGCGGCAATGGCGAGCGGTATTCAGCGAGTGCTGATGGTTAACCAGCTGGTCGGCAAGGCGAATATGCAGTTGATTGCCCAGTTGCAACGACATTACCCGACGGTCGATTTTATCTGCTGTATCGACAGCATTGAGAACGCCCGCGCTTTGTCTGCCTTTTTTGCCAGTCAGCAACAGACACTGAACGTGATGATTGAGTTGTGTGTCCCCGGCGGGCGCTGTGGTTGCCGCTCAAGGGATGCCGCACTGACACTGGCTAAACAGGCAGCCCAATTACCGGGGTTACGCCTGCGGGGGCTTGAGTTATATGAAGGCGTTTTACACGGTGACGATCCACAACCGCAGGTAGAAGCTCTGCTGCGGGATGCCGCACAACTGGCCTGTGATATGGCAAGTCTGGTTGATGGCGAGTTTATTCTCACCGGAGCAGGCACGGTCTGGTATGACGTGGTGTGCAATATCTGGCTGGCGGCAGAAAAGCCTGATAACTGCCGCATTGTTATTCGCCCTGGCTGCTACATCACTCACGACACCGGGATCTACGACGCGGCACAACAACAGTTGCTTGCCCGTGATCCTGTGGCCTGCGATCTGGCAGGCGATCTCACATCTGCGCTGGAACTGGTCGCCATGGTGCAATCGGTGCCGGAAGCTGATCGTGCGGTGGTAAATTTTGGTAAGCGTGATTGCGCCTTCGACGCCGGACTGCCGCAACCAGTCGCCCACTACCGCAACGGCAAATCACTGGCATTTGATCCACAGGCGATTCGCAGTACAGGTATTATGGATCAGCACTGCATGTTGCAACTGTCAGCTAATAGCGACGTGCAAGTGGGGGATATTCTGGTGTTTGGCACATCGCATCCGTGCCTGACCTTCGACAAATGGAAAACGTTGTTATTGACTGATGACGACTACAACGTACTGGCAGAATTAGACACTCTCTTCTAAGAACGCCCCTTCGGTTAATTATCGAAGGGGCATTTTTATTGTGATCTCAATCACATATCCACCCGACGAATAATTCTTGCCCAACCGCTCACCGCCATTCCTGACCGCTTACGTCCCTAAAATAACCACTCAGTTATTTACCTTACTTTACGCGCGCGTAACTCTGGCAACATCACTGCAGGATAGCGGTCAATTTACCTCCTCAAACGCAACGCAAACCTAGAACGGCTTCGGCCAACTATTAATCAATACATGCCAGGTTTTACTATGGATACTAAAAAGATATTCAAGCACATACCCTGGGTGATTCTCGGAATCATCGGTGCATTCTGCCTCGCGGTAGTTGCATTACGTCGGGGGGAGCACGTCAGCGCCCTGTGGATCGTGGTCGCCTCTGTGTCGGTGTATCTGGTGGCTTATCGCTACTACAGTCTGTACATCGCCCAGAAGGTGATGAAACTCGACCCCACGCGCGCGACGCCTGCGGTTATTAACAACGACGGTCTGAACTACGTTCCGACCAACCGTTACGTGTTGTTTGGTCACCACTTCGCCGCTATCGCCGGTGCAGGTCCGCTGGTGGGTCCGGTTCTCGCCGCGCAGATGGGCTACCTGCCTGGCACGCTGTGGCTGCTGGCGGGGGTCGTGCTGGCCGGTGCGGTTCAGGACTTTATGGTGCTGTTTATCTCCTCTCGCCGTAATGGCGCATCTCTTGGTGAGATGATCAAAGAAGAGATGGGGCCAGTACCGGGGACTATCGCGCTGTTTGGCTGTTTCTTAATCATGATCATCATCCTCGCCGTCCTGGCGCTGATTGTGGTTAAAGCCCTGGCCGAAAGTCCGTGGGGTGTCTTCACCGTTTGCTCAACCGTACCGATTGCGCTGTTTATGGGTATCTACATGCGCTTTATTCGTCCGGGGCGTGTGGGTGAAGTCTCTGTCATTGGTATCGTGCTGCTGGTTGCCTCTATCTACTTCGGTGGCGTGATTGCTCACGATCCGTACTGGGGTCCGGCACTGACCTTTAAAGACACCACCATTACCTTCGCGCTGATTGGCTATGCGTTTGTTTCCGCACTGCTGCCAGTGTGGCTGATCCTCGCACCACGCGACTATCTGGCAACCTTCCTGAAAATCGGCGTTATCGTCGGCCTGGCGCTGGGTATCGTGGTGTTGAACCCGGAACTGAAAATGCCTGCGATGACCCAGTACATTGACGGTACTGGCCCGCTGTGGAAAGGCGCTCTGTTCCCGTTCCTGTTCATCACCATCGCCTGTGGTGCGGTATCTGGCTTCCACGCGCTGATCTCTTCCGGTACGACGCCAAAACTGCTGGCTAACGAAACCGACGCGCGTTTCATTGGCTACGGCGCAATGCTGATGGAGTCCTTCGTGGCGATTATGGCGCTGGTTGCTGCATCCATCATCGAACCGGGTCTTTACTTCGCGATGAACACCCCGCCTGCTGGCCTTGGCATCACCATGCCTAACCTGCATGAAATGGGTGGCGAGAACGCGCCGATCATCATGGCACAGCTGAAAGACGTTACCGCACACGCGGCAGCGACCGTCAGCTCCTGGGGCTTCGTGATTTCGCCAGAGCAGATCCTGCAAACCGCGAAAGACATTGGTGAGCCTTCTGTCCTGAACCGTGCAGGTGGTGCGCCAACGCTGGCGGTAGGTATCGCTCACGTGTTCCACAAAGTGCTGCCGATGGCTGACATGGGCTTCTGGTATCACTTCGGTATTCTGTTCGAAGCCCTGTTCATCCTGACCGCGCTGGATGCCGGTACCCGTTCTGGCCGCTTTATGCTGCAAGACCTGCTGGGTAACTTCATCCCGTTCCTGAAAAAAACCGACTCTCTGGTTGCCGGTATCATCGGTACTGCGGGTTGTGTGGGGCTGTGGGGCTACCTGCTGTATCAGGGCGTGGTCGATCCGCTGGGCGGCGTTAAGAGCCTGTGGCCGCTGTTCGGTATCTCCAACCAGATGCTGGCAGCCGTAGCACTGGTACTAGGCACCGTTGTGCTGATTAAGATGAAGCGCACCCAATACATCTGGGTAACTGTTGTTCCGGCTGTATGGCTGCTTATCTGCACCACCTGGGCGCTGGGCCTGAAACTGTTCAGCACCAACCCGCAGATGGAAGGCTTCTTCTACATGGCAAGCCAGTACAAAGAGAAGATTGCTAACGGTACTGACCTGACGGCGCAGCAGATTGCCAACATGAACCACATCGTTGTGAACAACTACACCAACGCAGGTCTGAGTATTCTGTTCCTGATTGTGGTGTACAGCATCATCTTCTACGGTTTCAAAACCTGGCTTGCGGTGCGTAACAGCGACAAACGTACTGACAAAGAAACACCGTACGTTCCAATCCCGGAAGGCGGCGTGAAGATCTCTTCGCACCACTAACCGTGTTTAGCCCCGCTTCGGCGGGGCTTTGTTCTTATCAGAGTGAACTATGTTTGGTAACTTAGGACAGGCAAAAAAATATCTCGGCCAGGCGGCGAAGATGTTGATTGGCATTCCAGACTACGACAACTACGTCGAGCATATGAAGACCAACCATCCCGACAAGCCGTACATGAGCTATGAAGAATTCTTCCGCGAACGCCAGAACGCGCGCTACGGCGGCGATGGTAAAGGCGGTATGCGCTGTTGTTAATGGAGAGAGCATGAACCCGATTGCAGTTACCCTACTCACCGGTTTTTTAGGCGCGGGCAAAACCACCCTGCTGCGCCATATTCTTAACGAACAACACGGCTACAAGATTGCCGTGATTGAAAACGAATTCGGCGAAGTCTCCGTTGATGATCAACTGATTGGCGACCGCGCCACGCAGATCAAAACGCTGACCAACGGCTGCATCTGCTGTTCGCGCTCCAACGAGCTGGAGGACGCGCTACTCGACCTGCTGGATAATCTCGACAAGGGCAATATTCAGTTCGACCGTCTGGTGATTGAATGCACCGGCATGGCCGATCCCGGCCCGATTATTCAGACCTTTTTCTCCCATGAGATTTTATGCCAGCGTTACCTGCTGGATGGCGTGATTGCGCTGGTGGATGCGGTACATGCCGATGAGCAGATGAACCAGTTCACCATCGCCCAGTCCCAGGTTGGCTACGCCGACCGTATTCTGCTGACTAAAACCGACGTCGCAGGCGAAGCAGAAAAACTGCGTGAACGCCTGGCGCGCATCAACGCCCGCGCACCGGTCTACACCGTCACCCACGGCGACATCGACCTGGGCCTGCTGTTCAACACCAACGGTTTTATGCTGGAAGAAAACGTCGTCAGCACCAAACCGCGTTTCCACTTTATCGCGGATAAACAAAACGATATTTCGTCGATTGTGGTGGAACTGGATTACCCGGTAGATATCAGCGAAGTTTCCCGCGTGATGGAAAACCTGCTGCTGGAGTCGGCGGATAAACTACTGCGTTACAAAGGGATGCTATGGATTGACGGCGAACCTAATCGCCTGCTGTTCCAGGGCGTCCAACGCCTCTACAGCGCCGACTGGGACAGGCCGTGGGGCGATGAAAAACCGCATAGCACGATGGTGTTTATCGGGATTCAGCTGCCGGAGGATGAGATTCGGGCGGCGTTTGCGGGGTTGAGGAAGTAATTTGGGATGATGGCCGCCATGTGGCGGCCTGAATTATTTTTTATTCTGATCGCGCAGCATCGCTTCACGTAAAATTGCGTTCAGGCGAGTTTGATAGCCTTTACCTGGTCGCTTCAACCATTCCATCACATCAGCATCAATACGCACCGAAGCCTGAGTTTTCAATGGCCGATAAAACTTACCGCGTTCTGCGTTAGACCATTGCTCATCGCTGGAAGGTGGGATATCGCTGTAATCAATCTCTTCGTCGGATTTATTCGCCAGCACCTTCAATTCGGCCTCATGCTGCACATCGAGTGTAGAGGAGGTCCCTCGTTTATGTTTAACCATGCTCATAGCGGCTCCGTTCGTTGTGGATCATCAAACACTAACACCGCATCTTCAAAGCGGATGCCATGTTTCACCCGATTACTTTTGGCCTTGTTTGCATCCCATTCAAACTCCATTGGCATAGTTGCCATCCCTAATTGTATATACAAAAATGTATCTACAATTATTCTGCAATTATAGCGTTGATGTTGGAAATAGCATCACGTTTCGAATAATCAACCATGAAATTGACAATGTGTGAGTTGGACTTGATTCATCCAATAGAATTTCTCGCCTGACATGGCACACTAAACACCTCGCTGTCGTTAAGGGATTACCGTGAAAAACTACAAAGTCATTACCCCGCTTTTTCCTACCTATGCGCAAGTTAAGGCTATGATGAAAGCCGTCTCAGGCTATTCCCTGAAAGCGGTACGCAATATGATTACCGCCATTCACGAGCAAACCGGAACGCCGCAAAAACCCGTTGACTGGTCGGAACCTGACCTGTGGATCAGCGAACGCTTAACGGGTGAAGATGCCGACATCGCCCGTCGTATTTGGGATACCGATAATCACATATTGAACCCGCGCCACAGCTACGGCTGCTACTTATTCCTCAACTATCCCCAGTTTGAGCTGATGGAAAGCACGCCAGATGATACCTGGCAGCCCACCTCGCGCGGGCAAAAATTCCTGCAAGATGACGAAAAAACGCTGCGTTCACTGGACGACCAGGAAGGCATTCTGCAACTGCTTGAGCTGCTGGCTGGCCGGGAAATGTCGCGCCGCGCCGATTTATTGCCGGAATGGCAGGCCTTTTTGCATCAGCATTCGAAATTCGCGTCAGCAAGTTCAGTGAAAAGCACGCTCTACTCCCGTCTCTATAACCTTATCGACCGTGACATGGTTAACCGTGAAGGCATGAGCTATCGCATCACCGATACCGGGCGCGCCTGGCTTGGAAAAGCGTTGCCAGCACGAAAAAGCGATCCGCGTAAAGAGCTGCTGGAAGCAGTGAAACGCTACAACGAGCAGCAAAAAGAGCTGCTGCGCGAACAAATCAGCACGATGAACCCGTACAAATTTGAGCAACTGGTTGGTCAATTACTGGAAGCAATGGGCTACGAGCAGGTCGAAGTGACCAAAGCCTCAGGCGATAAAGGTGTGGACGTGATTGGTCAGGTGCAGGTCGGCATCACCACTATTACCGAAGTGGTGCAGGTCAAAAGAATGCAGAACACTATCACTCGCCCGTATATCGACCAGTTGCGCGGGGCGTTGCCTTACCACAAAGCCATTCGCGGTACGCTCATCACCACCGGGAAATTTGCGGCGAAATGTGCAGAAGCGGCGCTCTTTCCGGGTGCCGCGCCCATTACTCTTATCGACGGCGATCGTTTACTGGAACTGTTAATCGAAAATAACGTCGGCATTCGCCGCAGCAATGCAGTGGAATTGCTGGATGTAGATTTGCAGTTGTTTGATGAGCTGGAGATGGATTAAAGGGCGAAATCCGCCGCCTCAACCATTACAATAGCGACCCAATTTATCTGAACAGAGTTCATCATGGCCAAAGCACCAACTAAAAAAGCCAAAGCAAAGAAAGGCTTTGAAGAAACATTATGGGATACCGCAAACCAGCTTCGCGGTAGCGTTGAGTCCTCCGAATACAAGCACGTGGTGTTGAGCCTCGTGTTCCTGAAATTCATCAGCGATAAGTTTGAAGCACGCCGCAAAAAAATGATTGCCGATGGGCAAGCAGACTTCCTTGAGATGGAAGTGTTCTACCAGCAGGACAACATTTTCTACCTGCCGGAAGAGGCGCGCTGGTCATTTATCAAACAAAATGCCAAACAGGACGATATTGCGGTCCGTATTGACACCGCCCTCTCGACCATTGAGAAACGTAACCCAACGCTGAAAGGCGCGCTGCCAGACAACTACTTCAGCCGTCAGAATCTGGAAACCAAAAAACTGGCGTCACTGATTGATACCATCGACAACATCGAAACGCTGGCACACGAAACTGACGTTGAAACGTTATCGAAAGAAGACCTGGTCGGACGCGTTTACGAATACTTCCTCGGTAAGTTTGCCGCAACTGAAGGCAAAGGCGGTGGTGAGTTCTACACGCCTAAATGTGTGGTTACGCTGTTAACTGAAATGCTCGAACCCTTCCAGGGCAAAATTTATGATCCGTGCTGCGGCTCGGCGGGGATGTTTGTGCAGTCGGTGAAGTTTGTCGAGAGCCATCAGGGTAAAAGTCGTGATATCGCGCTGTATGGTCAGGAACTGACAGCCACGACGTATAAACTGGCAAAAATGAACCTCGCCATTCGCGGTCTTTCAGCTAACCTCGGCGAACGCCCGGCAAACACTTTCTTTAGCGACCAGCACCCGGACCTGAAAGCCGACTACATTCTGGCGAACCCGCCGTTCAACCTGAAAGACTGGCGTAACGAAGCTGAATTAACCAAAGACCCACGTTTTGCCGGTTATCGTATGCCGCCAACCGGTAACGCCAACTACGGCTGGATTTTGCATATGCTCTCCAAGCTGTCGGCTAACGGTACAGCAGGTTTTGTGCTGGCAAACGGTTCGATGAGTTCTAACACCAGCGGTGAAGGCGAGATCCGTGCGCAGATGATCGAAAATGATCTGATCGACTGCATGATCGCCCTACCTGGACAGTTGTTCTACACCACGCAGATCCCGGTGTGTTTATGGTTTATGACCAAATCGAAGGCTGCCGACCCAGCCAAAGGTTATCGTGATCGTCAGGGCGAGACGCTGTTTATTGATGCGCGTAACCTCGGCACCATGATTAGCCGCACAACTAAAGAGTTAACGACGGAAGATATTGCCACAATCGCCGATACCTACCATGCCTGGCGCAGCACGCCGGAAGAACTGGCTGCACGGATTGCGCGTGGTGACAGCAAGTTGGAAAAATATGAAGACCAGGCAGGTTTCTGCAAAGTTGCAACCCTGCAAGATATTAAAGATAACGACTACGTACTGACACCGGGCCGCTATGTGGGTGCAGCCGAGCAGGAAGAAGACGGCGTGGCATTTGAGACGAAAATGCGCGAATTGTCGAAGACGTTGTTTGAGCAGATGAAGCAGGCGGAAGAACTGGATCGTGCGATTCGCCAGAATCTGGAGGCGCTGGGTTATGGGCTTTGATTTTCAGTTGTTAGAAAATGCAGGGATCCAGCTAATTGATGGTGACAGAGGCAAAAATTATCCTAAACATAATGATTTTATGGAGAATGGCTATTGTCTTTTCTTATCCGCTAAAAATGTCACTAAATCTGGTTTTCAATTTCAAGAAACATTATTTATCAATGAAACTAAAGATCGTGAACTAAGAGCAGGAAAGCTTAAGTACGGTGACATTGTTCTTACTACCCGTGGCACAGTAGGTAATGTTGCGTACTATGACAATAATAATCCATATAAACATATTAGAATCAACTCAGGAATGATTATCATTCGAGCTGATAATAAATTATGGAACCCTAAATTTCTATATTTCATATTAAAATCAGAACTATTAAAAGAACAGATCATTAATCTTATCTCTGGCTCTGCAGTGCCTCAACTACCCGCGAGAGATATTAGGAAATTTATATTACCAGTTATTAATAGAAGCCTTCAAAATAAAATTACTAATATTATCTCAGATATTAATGATAAGGTTAATTTAAATATAGAAATTAACCAAACACTCGAAAAAATGTCCCAAACCCTGTTCAAATCATGGTTTGTGGATTTTGATCCGGTGATTGATAACGCGCTGGATGCAGGAAACCCCATCCCGGAAGCCCTGCAATCTCGCGCCGAATTGCGTCAAAAAGTACGTAATTGTGCAGATTTCAAACCGCTTCCGGCGGAAATTCGCTCGCTTTTCCCAAGTGAATTTGAAGAAACGGAGTTGGGTTGGGTGCCAAAGGGCTGGTCTTTCACTGCATTAAAAAACTTTGGTAAAATCATATGCGGTAAAACACCAACTAAAAGTAACAAAAATTATTATGGCGAAGATTTTCTTTTTATAAAAATACCAGATATGCATGGTAAAGTTTTTGTAACAAACTCACATGATAAATTAAGTAAACTCGGTAGCGAGTCACAATCAAATAAAATAATTCCTCATGGTAGCATCTGTGTAAGTTGTATAGCGACTGTTGGTTTAGTCTCTATTAATGCGCAAGATTGCCATACAAACCAGCAGATCAATAGTATTGTACCAAACAGTCCACATTATCGAAATTACTTATATTTTTCTATGTTAGAGAAATATAAAATATTTCATGATTTGGCTAGTGGAGGTAGTGCAACCCTCAATATGAATACAAGTGTGTTCTCTAACATAGCCACATTAATGCCAAATAATCTCGTGCTTAAACAATTTCACAAAATAACAGAACCTTGGTTTGAAGCCATATTACTAAATGAATATAAGTTGACCTCACTTGCATCTCTCCGAGATACCCTGCTCCCGAAACTCATCTCCGGTGAGCTATCCCTGGAAGATCTTCCGGATCTCAACACCGATACAGAAGCTGCATAACGCATTTTGCCCCTGTAAAATCAGGGGCTTTCTGGTAAGGTTTTCTACTGATACGGGAATGCTTACCCGAAATTAGCCAGGGTTGGAGCGCAATATGAGTCTCTCTTTCAGTGAAGCAAAATTAGAACAAGCGATCATTGAACTGTTACAGGATCAGGGATATCAACACCTGATCGGCGATAATGTCCCACGTTCAAGTCTCGATCAGGTCATCATCGAAGACGATCTCCGTCATTATTTAGCGGCACGTTACCAGCCTGATGGCATTACTGAAGAAGAGATTCAGCGACTGATCAAACAGTTCACCACGCTTCCGGCCTCCGATCTTTATGAAAGCAACAAAATATTTTGTCGCTGGCTGGCAAATGGTTTTCTGTTCAAACGCGACGATCGGCAACAAAAAGATCTCTATATTGAATTGCTCGACACCCGGCATCTACCTGCCGCGCTGCGCCAGATATTTGACGCCGAAGATGTCCCGTTGCAACAGGCGGCGGAACTCCCGCCCTCCTATATTAATCCGCCGCTTAACCGGATTAAGATTGTTAACCAGCTTCAAATCTCCGGCAAAGATAATCAGACTCGTATTCCTGACGGCATTCTCTATATCAACGGTCTGCCACTGGTCGTCTTTGAATTTAAAAGTGCGGTGCGCGAGCAGGAAGCCAGTATTGGCGATGCCTGGAAGCAGCTCTGTAAACGCTACCGCCGGGATATTCCACAACTGTTTATCTACAACGCGCTCTGCATTATTAGCGATGGCGTAAATAACCGGATGGGCAACCTGTTTGCGCCCTATGAATACTTTTACTCATGGCGCAAAGTCACCGGTAATGAAAACCGTGAACAGGACGGAATTCCATCATTGCACTCAATGATTCAGGGACTGTTTCATCCGGTACGTCTGTTGGATGTGATTAAAAACTTTATCTGCTTCCCGGATAAAGCCAAGCACGAAGTAAAAATTTGCTGCCGATATCCGCAGTACTATGCCGCCCGCAAACTCTATTACAGCATCAAGCAAGCGCGTAAACCTTTCGGTAGCGGTAAAGGCGGTACCTACTTTGGCGCAACGGGCTGCGGTAAAAGCTACACCATGCAATTTTTAACCCGCTTGTTAATGAAAAGCGTGGAGTTTGCCAGCCCGACCATTGTTTTGATCACCGACCGTACCGATCTGGACGATCAGCTTTCTGCGCAAATGTGCAACGCCAAAAATTACATTGGCGATGACACCATCGTTCCCGTTACCAGCCGTGAAGATTTGCGTAATCAACTGGCGGGACGCAATAGTGGCGGTGTATTCCTGACAACGATCCATAAATTCACCGAAGACACCGAACTCCTTTCTGAACGCAGCAATATCATTTGCATCTCGGACGAAGCACATCGCAGCCAGGTTAACCTCGACCAGAAAGTCATCGTCGATAAAGAAAGCGGAAAAGTACGCAAAACGTATGGCTTTGCAAAATACCTGCACGATTCACTGCCAAATGCCACCTATGTTGGCTTTACCGGCACACCGATTGACGCGACGCTCGATGTCTTCGGTGAGGTGATCGACAGTTACACCATGACCGAATCCGTTCAGGATGAAATCACTGTACGCATCGTGTACGAAGGCCGTGCGGCTAAAGTGATCCTGGACTCCAGCAAACTGGAAGAAGTCGAAAAGTATTACGAAGAGTGCGCAAACGCAGGCACCAATGAGTGGCAAATCGACGAAAGTAAAAAAGCCACCGCAACCATGAATGCGGTACTGGGTGATGAAGATCGGTTAAAAGCCCTCGCGGAAGATTTTGCCAAACATTATGAAAAACGCGTAGCCGAAGGTTCCACCGTAAAAGGCAAAGCCATGTTTGTTTGTGCCAGCCGTGAAATTGCCTGGGATTTCTACCGCCAGCTTAAAGCTATTCGCCCTGCCTGGTTTGAAGTGAAGCAAGCACCTGATGGCGTCGTCCTGACGGAACAGGAGCAGAAAGAGTTACCGCCTTCTGAAATGGTGAAGATGGTCATGACGCGCGGTAAAGATGACGACGAGACGCTTTATGATTTACTGGGCACAAAAGAATATCGCAAAGAGCTGGATAAGCAGTTCAAAAACGCTAAATCGAATTTCAAAATTGCCATTGTTGTTGATATGTGGCTGACCGGTTTTGATGTTCCTGAACTGGACACCATCTATATTGATAAGCCCTTACAAAAACATAACCTTATCCAGACTATTTCTCGCGTTAACCGTAAACTGGAAGGCAAAAGCAAAGGGTTAGTAGTGGACTACATCGGCATTAAGAGTCAGATGAACCAGGCACTGGCAATGTATTCCCGCATTGATGCCACCAACTTTGAAGATATTCAGCAATCGGTAATAGAAGTTAAAAACCATCTCGATTTGTTGGGGCAAGTCTTTTACGAATTTGACAGTCGGGATTATTTTAGTGGTGAGCCACAAGCGCAATTATCCTGCCTCAACCGCGCGGCGGAATTTGTTCTGCGTACCCAGAAAGTTGAACGTCGGTTTATGGGACTGGTTAAACGCATGAAAGCCGCCTACGACGTCTGCTGCGGCAGCGAAGCATTATCACAGACAGAACGTGACTATATTCACTATTATCTTGCTGTTCGTTCAATTGTTTTCAAACTGACGAAAGGTGACGCACCGGATGTCACCCAGATGAATGCTCGCGTTCGTGAAATGATTGCAGAAGCGTTAAAAGCTGATGGCGTAGAAGAAATTTATTTTCTTGGCGACAAAAAAGCGGAATCCATCGATATTTTTGACGAAGATTATCTGGCGCGAATTAACAAGATCAAACTTCCGGCAACGAAGATCCAGTTATTACAAAAATTACTGGAAAAAGCGATCAGCGACTTCAGGAAAGTGAACCAGTTGCAAGGGATTAACTTCACCCGCCGCTTCCAGGCGATTATAGATCGTTATAATGAGCGGCGAGAAGATGATGTACTCAACGGTGAAGAATTCGATACATTCAGTCAGGAAATGACCGATATTATCTATGATATTAAAACCGAAATGGGCACATGGGCCGATTTAGGTATTGATATTGAAGAAAAAGCGTTTTTCGACATTCTTGCTCATATGCGCGATAAATATCAGTTCACCTATGACGATGAAAAAATGCTGTCACTGGCAAAAGAGATGAAAAGCGTGGTTGACAACACATCGAAATATCCTGACTGGAGTAAACGCGATGATATTAAAGCGAAACTGAAAGTTGAACTTATTCTGCTTCTACACAAGCATAAGTTCCCGCCAGTAGCGAATGATGATGTTTATATGGGTGTGCTGGCACAGGCAGAGAATTTTAAAGAACATCATATGAGTGCTTTAAATTAATTATGAAGGCCGGATACACTTTGTTATCCGGCCATTCTGAATTAACGTTAATTTCTCTTCCAGATCTTTCCAGTAACGCTTTTATTATTTTCTATTTTTAGCTGGACTTTCCCCATATTTACTGATGATATGTCCAGATATTTAGCGCGGTGCGGATGTGCGCCAACACACCCGCACCGCTAATCACAATCCCTATTTCAAAGGAATAGTAATCATGACTGACACGCATTCTATTGCACAACCGTTCGAAGCAGAAGTCTCTCCGGCAAATAACCGTCAATTAACCGTGAGTTATGCGAGTCGCTACCCGGATTACAGCCGTATTCCCGCCATCACCCTGAAAGGTCAGTGGCTGGAAACCGCCGGTTTTGCCACCGGCACGGCGGTAGATGTCAAAGTGATAGAAGGCTGTATTGTCCTCACCGCCCAACCACCCGCCGCCGAAGAGAGCGAACTGATGCAGTCACTGCGCCAGGTGTGCAAGCTGTCGGCGCGTAAACAAAGGCAGGTGCAGGATTTTATTGGGGTGATTAGTAGCAAAACGCCACGCTAAGTTTCTCTCCCCTTCCCCATACGGGAAGGGAAATTGCCCCCTCACTCCACATCCTCCCTGCGTAACCCAATATCCCTCAATCGCTCATCACTCATCTGCTGTAACACCCGTCGGGCCTGCATTTGCCGCCGCCAACGCCTCACCGCCTGCCAGAGTTGCACAAGTCTGATAAACGGCGTTTTGGCTTTGTTTTCGTGAAATTCCATCTGCTGCCTCCTCATCTTTCAGAGGCTTCATCATCCGCCTTCTGGCAGTTCACAATACAGATGCAAATATTAGTTTTATTTAACATACAGACAGGTTAAAACAACATCTGCATCCGGTTTTTTAGCCTCATCTGTACCGGTTTTTCTCTCTGTATGGTCCAAATAAGGAATACAGCATGACGCGTTATCAACATCTGGCGACTCTGCTTGCCGAGCGGATTGAGCAAGGGCTGTATCGTCACGGGGAGAAATTGCCGTCGGTGCGCAGCTTAAGTCAGGAGCACGGCGTCAGTATTAGCACCGTGCAGCAGGCGTACCAGACGCTGGAGACGATGAAGCTCATCACTCCGCAGCCGCGTTCGGGTTATTTTGTCGCACAACGTAAAGCCCAGCCGCCAGTACCGCCGATGACGCGTCCGGTGCAGCGCCCGGTAGAGATTACCCAGTGGGACCAGGTACTGGATATGCTGGTAGCGCACAGCGACAGTTCCATTGTTCCGTTAAGCAAAAGCACGCCGGATGTCGAAACGCCCAGCCTGAAACCGCTGTGGCGGGAGCTTAGCCGGGTAGTGCAGCATAATCTGCAAACCGTTCTCGGTTATGACTTGTTAGCCGGTCAGCGAGTGTTGCGAGAGCAGGTTGCCCGCCTGATGCTCGACAGCGGCTCAGTGGTCACCGCCGATGACATCATTATCACCAGCGGCTGCCATAACTCGATGTCGCTGGCGTTAATGGCGGTATGTAAACCGGGCGATATTGTCGCAGTCGAATCCCCCTGTTATTACGGTTCAATGCAGATGCTGCGCGGTATGGGCGTGAAAGTGATTGAAATCCCAACCGATCCAGAAACTGGCATCAGCGTTGAAGCGCTGGAACTGGCGCTGGAACAGTGGCCGATTAAAGGCATCATTCTGGTGCCAAACTGTAATAATCCGCTGGGATTTATTATGCCGGACGCGCGCAAACGGGCCGTTCTCTCTCTCGCTCAGCGTCATGATATTGTGATTTTTGAAGATGATGTCTACGGCGAACTGGCGACGGAGTATCCGCGCCCGCGGACCATTCATTCCTGGGATATCGACGGGCGAGTGCTGCTGTGCAGCTCGTTCAGTAAAAGTATTGCACCAGGCCTGCGCGTGGGTTGGGTCGCACCGGGGCGTTATCACGATAAACTGATGCATATGAAATACGCCATCAGCAGCTTTAATGTGCCGTCCACGCAAATGGCGGCGGCAACGTTTGTGCTGGAAGGTCACTATCATCGCCATATCCGGCGGATGCGGCAGATCTATCAGCGCAATTTGGCGCTTTATACCTGCTGGATACGGGAATATTTTCCCTGCGAAATCTGTATTACGCGCCCGAAAGGCGGATTTTTACTGTGGATAGAATTGCCTGAACAGGTCGATATGGTCTGCGTCGCGCGGCAGCTGTGCCGCATGAAAATCCAGGTGGCAGCAGGCTCGATTTTCTCGGCTTCCGGCAAATACCGTAATTGTCTGCGCATCAACTGCGCTTTGCCGCTCAGCGAAACCTATCGCGAAGCACTAAAGCAAATTGGCGAAGCCGTGTATCGGGCAATGGAATGAATTCGAAATAGTGGCGAGCCCCCTGATTTCCTCTCACGAATCGCGTGTGACTCGTTTTATCTTTGCAGGGTCATCGCCACGTTCCAGCATGGCTTAGGCAAAGTGTGCTTTGTTCATACCGGATGCGGCGTGAACGCCTTATCCGGCTTACAAATCGCGCAAATTCAATAGATTGCAGAGGTAATGTAGGTCTGATAAGCGTAGCACATCAGGCAGCTTTGCGTTTGTCATCAGTCTCTGATTAGTACTCGATCCATGGATCGCGCTTGCTTTCAGGCAAGGGTTGCTCTAATGCCTGCATTTGCTCTGCCGAAAGTCCAGTATATCGTTGTATCCATTCAGGATCCGCACCGTTCTGCAAAAGCAATCTAAGGAGGCGTTGTTCCCCTTCTTCTTTCCCCTTTTCCATCCCTAACAGCCATCCATCATTATGAATTCGCTCTGCAATCGTCATTATTCGCTCCCTTTGTTGTGGCATTCGACGGGTAAGTTCACTGATAAACTCATTAAAACGCGCTTCATCGCCAGTCAGTAAAATGTAATTTAACAGCGCAGTTATCTGGCTGTCATTAGCACACTCTGTAACCAGTAATATTACCAGTTGATCGATAAGCCCCATCAGATCGCGCTGGCGAATATGCTTTTGGATCAACTCCAACAGGGCGACTCTGCGGTGCTGCACAATCTCGTCGTCTGGCACGACAGTGACATCCACCAGCGGGAACGCTGCGGTATAAAGCTTCCGTGCGGTGGTCGGGTCAGCAAATTCGTCCAGCCAGCACAGGGACAGGGATAAGGACTACGGCTACCGTGATAAAACAGCATCGGGATGACCAGCGGTAGCGGTCGGCGTTTATCATGCTCGATATGGCGCTGCATCACCGCCATGGAATATCGCATCAGGCGAAAGGCCATATGGATATCCTCGCGGCTCTGATGTTCAATCACTACGTAAATATAACCATCACCTTCACGGGTCTTTACCGACCACAGAATATCGGAGTGTAGCGCCCGCAATTTTTCATCGACGAAGCTGGCGGATTCCAGTTTTAAGCTGTCGAGATCGCACAGTTCACGTAAATCTTTGGGTAAGTGGATCTCCATAAAATCCCGCGCGGTGTCAGGGTGCGTGAGAAAGGATTTAAATAATGCGTCATGCGGCGTGCTGGTTGTGAAGTTTGTCATGGCGATCCGTCACCTGTAGATAAGATGGCCCGACTGTAGCGACTAACAAAACCATTCTCACCCGGCAATTTCTCGTTCCCCGAGGCGCTTTCCAGGCTATTTTTGTTCCTCTGCAAACGATACATTTTTCCGGAAACAGGCTCGCGTTTTACATTTCCTGTACCCGGCAGATATTCCCCTTTCCACCGCACTCTTTTGATTAACCGCAAATTTTAATTACACTTAAGGTGTATATTTTCTATGCAACCCATCAATTCAAGAGGTGTAATGTGCTGATGACTATTTGTAATCGTTATACATTCTGACCTGGAGTCAGAAGGTATTTCTCTGTCTGTGTGTTCACAGGCAGTGTGGTTGATTACATGAAATTCAGTACATTTGTCCTTCTCGCCTGCCTTTCGTCATTACCGACGGTATTGAATTTCGTTTTCCCCATTGGGGTTCTCCGGACAAGGAGTTGTTTGTTATGCCACGTTTTTTTGCCCGCCATGCCGCCACGCTGTTTTTCCCGATGGCGTTGATTTTGTATGACTTTGCTGCGTATCTGTCGACGGACCTGATCCAGCCAGGGATCATTAATGTGGTCCGTGATTTTAATGCCGATATCAGTCTGGCCCCTGCTGCCGTCAGTCTCTATCTTGCTGGCGGTATGGCGTTACAGTGGCTGCTGGGGCCGCTTTCCGACAGAATTGGCCGCAGGCCGGTGCTGATTACCGGGGCGTTAATTTTTACCCTTGCCTGCGCCGCGACAATGTTCACCACGTCAATGACACAATTTCTTATCGCGCGTGCAATTCAGGGCACCAGTATCTGTTTTATTGCCACCGTTGGTTATGTCACGGTGCAGGAGGCGTTTGGACAGACAAAAGGGATCAAGTTGATGGCGATTATCACCTCCATCGTACTGATTGCGCCGATTATCGGCCCGCTTTCCGGCGCAGCTCTGATGCACTTTGTGCACTGGAAAGTCCTTTTTGCCATCATTGCGGTTATGGGTTTTATCTCATTTGTTGGCTTACTGCTGGCGATGCCAGAGACGGTGAAGCGCGGCGCGGTTCCATTTAGCGCCAAAAGCGTCTTGCGCGATTTTCGTAATGTCTTTTGCAATCGGCTGTTCCTCTTTGGCGCAGCAACCATCTCTTTAAGCTATATCCCAATGATGAGTTGGGTGGCTGTCTCGCCGGTGATCCTGATCGACGCGGGCGGCTTAACAACTTCGCAGTTCGCCTGGACACAGGTTCCGGTGTTCGGCGCGGTGATTGTCGCGAATGCCATCGTGGCGCGTTTCGTTAAAGATCCGACCGAACCGCGCTTTATCTGGCGTGCCGTACCCATTCAACTGGTCGGCCTCGCGCTGTTGATTATCGGCAATCTGCTGTCACCGCACGTCTGGCTGTGGTCGGTGCTGGGCACCAGTCTGTATGCTTTCGGGATTGGTTTGATCTTCCCGACCTTGTTCCGCTTTACGCTGTTTTCCAATAACTTACCGAAAGGAACCGTCTCCGCATCGCTGAATATGGTGATCCTGATGGTGATGTCTGTCTCAGTCGAAATCGGCCGCTGGCTGTGGTTTAACGGCGGTCGCTTGCCGTTTCATCTGTTAGCCGTCGTGGCGGGCATTATCGTCGTTTTCACCCTGGCAGGATTGCTTAATCGCGTGCGCCAACATCAGGCTGCCGAGCTGGCGGAGGAGCGGTGATTTTTGCGCGATCCTGCCGTCAGGCTCTATTCTTAACGTTATGAATAAACTCATTGAACTCAGACGCGCCAAAATGTTGGCGCTCTCTTTACTGCTTATCGCCGCTGCTACCTTTGTCGTTACGCTGTTTTTGCCGCCCAATTTTTGGGTGAGCGGCGTGAAGGCGATTGCTGAAGCGGCGATGGTCGGCGCGCTGGCGGACTGGTTTGCGGTGGTGGCGCTGTTTCGCCGCGTGCCGATTCCGATCATTTCTCGTCATACGGCGATTATCCCGCGTAATAAAGACCGGATTGGCGAAAATCTCGGTCAGTTCGTGCAGGAAAAATTTCTCGATACCCAGTCGCTGGTGGCATTGATTCGACGTCACGAACCGGCGTTGTTGATTGGCAACTGGTTTAGTCAGCCGGAGAACGCCCGCCGCGTTGGTCAGCATCTGTTGCAGATCATGAGCGGTTTTCTTGAACTGACCGATGATGCGCGTATTCAGCGCCTGCTTAAGCGCGCGGTCCACCGGGCGATTGATAAGGTTGATCTTTCTGGCACCAGTGCGTTGATGCTGGAGAGTATGACCAAAAACGATCGTCATCAGGTGCTGCTCGATACGCTGATCGCACAGTTGATCGCCCTTCTCCAGCGCGATAAATCGCGCAAGTTTATCGCCCAGCAAATTGTTCGCTGGCTGGAGAGCGAGCATCCACTGAAAGCCAAAATTTTGCCCACTGAATGGCTGGGCGAACATAGCGCGGAGTTGGTTTCTGACGCGGTGAATTCTTTGCTTGATGATATCAGCCGCGATCGTGCGCATCAGATCCGCCATGCGTTTGATCGCGCCACCTTTGCCCTGATCGACAAGCTGAAAAACGATCCTGAAATGGCAGCGCGAGCCGATGCCGTAAAAAGCTATCTGAAAGAAGACGAAGCTTTTAACCGCTATCTCAGTGAATTGTGGGGGGATTTACGGGAATGGCTGAAAGTGGATATCAACAGCGAAGATTCTCGTGTGAAAGAACGTATCGCACGAGCGGGTCAATGGTTTGGCGAAACGTTAATTGCCGATGATGCCTTGCGGGCGTCGTTAAATGGTCATCTCGAACAAGCCGCGCACCGCGTCGCGCCTGAGTTTTCCGCATTCCTGACGCGCCACATCAGCGATACGGTAAAAAGCTGGGATGCGCAGGATATGTCGCGGCAAATCGAGTTAAATATCGGCAAAGATCTGCAGTTTATCCGTGTCAACGGTACGCTGGTTGGCGGTTGTATTGGGCTAATTTTGTATTTGCTGTCGCAGCTCCCGGCCTTGTTTCCCCTCGGCAATTTTTAGAAATCCATGAAAAACTAAGTGGCTAACCGCGAGAGAGATCAAATAAACCATACTAAAAGAATGGTAATAATGTGGCCTCTTTTCATTATCTCCCGTGGTACGGGGAAGGAAAATCATGTCACTTGTCACCGATCTACCCGCCATTTTCGATCAGTTCTCTGAAGCTCGCCAGAAAGGCTTTCTCACCGTCATGGATCTCAAGGAGCGCGGCATTCCGCTGGTTGGCACTTACTGCACCTTTATGCCGCAAGAGATCCCGATGGCAGCCGGTGCGGTTGTGGTTTCGCTCTGTTCCACCTCTGATGAAACCATTGAAGAAGCCGAGAAAGATCTGCCGCGCAACCTCTGCCCGCTGATTAAAAGCAGCTACGGCTTTGGCAAAACCGATAAATGCCCCTACTTCTACTTTTCTGATCTGGTGGTCGGTGAAACCACCTGCGATGGCAAAAAGAAAATGTATGAATACATGGCGGAGTTTAAGCCCGTTCATGTGATGCAGTTGCCAAACAGTGTTGAGGACGATGCCTCACGCGCGTTATGGAAAGCAGAAATGCTGCGCTTGCAAAAAACGGTAGAAGAACGTTTTGGGCACGAGATTAGCGAAGATGCTCTGCGCGATGCCATTGCGCTGAAAAACCGCGAACGTCGCGCACTGGCTAATTTTTATCATCTTGGGCAGTTAAATCCTCCGGCGCTTAGCGGCAGCGACATTCTGAAAGTGGTTTACGGCGCAACCTTCCGGTTCGATAAAGAGGCGTTGATCAATGAACTGGATGCAATGACCGCCCGCGTTCGTCAGCAGTGGGAAGAAGGCCAGCGACTGGACCCGCGTCCACGCATTTTAATCACCGGCTGCCCGATTGGCGGCGCAGCAGAAAAAGTGGTGCGCGCGATTGAAGAGAATGGCGGCTGGGTTGTCGGTTATGAAAACTGCACCGGGGCGAAAGCGACCGAGCAATGCGTGGCAGAAACGAGCGATGTCTACGACGCGCTGGCGGATAAATATCTGGCGATTGGCTGCTCCTGTGTTTCGCCGAACGATCAGCGCCTGAAAATGCTCAGCCAGATGGTGGAGGAATATCAGGTCGATGGCGTAGTTGATGTGATTTTGCAGGCGTGCCATACCTACGCGGTGGAATCGCTGGCGATTAAACGTCATGTGCGCCAGCAGCACAACATTCCTTATATCGCTATTGAAACAGACTACTCCACCTCGGATGTCGGGCAGCTCAGTACCCGTGTCGCGGCCTTTATTGAGATGCTGTAAGGAGTGGCAGTGGCATATTCGATTGGCATTGATTCCGGCTCAACCGCCACCAAAGGGATCTTACTGGCAGACGGCGTGATTACGCGCCGTTTCCTCGTTCCAACACCCTTTCGCCCGGCAACAGCAATTACTGAAGCCTGGGAAACTCTGCGCGAAGGGTTAGAAACAACGCCGTTTCTGACGCTCACCGGCTACGGACGGCAACTGGTGGATTTTGCCGATAAACAGGTGACGGAAATCTCCTGTCACGGGCTGGGCGCACGGTTTCTTGCGCCAGCAACGCGTGCAGTAATCGACATCGGTGGTCAGGACAGCAAAGTGATTCAGCTTGATGATGACGGTAACCTGTGCGATTTCCTGATGAATGACAAATGCGCGGCGGGCACCGGGCGTTTCCTGGAAGTGATCTCGCGCACGCTTGGCACCAGCGTCGAGCAACTCGACAGCATTACTGAAAATGTCAGACCGCACGCCATCACGAGTATGTGCACAGTGTTTGCCGAATCAGAAGTGATCAGCCTGCGCTCAGCGGGCGTCGCGCCAGAAGCGATTCTCGCCGGAGTGATTAACGCGATGGCGCGGCGGAGTGCCAATTTCATTGCTCGTCTCTCCTGTGAAGCGCCGATTCTGTTTACTGGTGGCGTTAGCCACTGTCAAAGGTTTACCCACATGCTGGAAAGCCATCTGGGAATGCCGGTACAAACTCACCCTGATGCGCAATTCGCTGGTGCAATTGGCGCGGCGGTGATCGGTCAGCGGCAGAGAAAACGCGCATGAAAGAGTATCTATTTTTATTTCACTCCACGGTCGGCGTCATACAAACCCGCAAGGCGTTGCAGGCAGCGGGCATGACTTTTCGCGTCAGCGATATTCCCCGTGATTTACGCGGCGGCTGCGGGTTATGCATTTGGCTGACCTGTCCGCCTGGCGAGGAAATTCAATGGGTGATCCCTGGGCATACGGAATCAGTTTATTGTCAGCAGGATGGTGGCTGGCGCTGCATTGCACATTACGGGATTTCTCCGCGTTAAGGATTCATTAAGATCGCTACGTATACTTCTCGATATCTTATTGATTTGCCTTAAAGGGATTACCGTGACAAAAAGTATTTCGTTAAGTAAACGCATCTTCGTTATTGTGATTCTTTTTGTCATTGTGGCAGTGTGTACTTTCTTCGTGCAATCTTGCGCCCGTAAAAGCAATCATGCAGCATCATTTCAGAATTACCACGCCACCATTGACGGCAAAGAAATTGCAGGCATAACGAATAATATCTCTTCGCTGACCTGGTCGGCACAAAGCAATACTCTTTTTAGCACTATCAACAAACCGGCCGCCATTGTTGAAATGACCACCAATGGCGATTTGATCCGCACAATTCCTCTGGATTTTGTTAAGGATCTCGAGACGATCGAATACATTGGCGATAATCAGTTTGTCATTAGCGATGAGCGCGATTATGCCATTTATGTGATTTCACTGACCCCAAACTCGGAAGTAAAAATCCTCAAAAAAATAAAAATCCCGCTGCAGGAATCCCCAACCAATTGCGGTTTTGAAGGATTGGCCTATTCTCGCCAGGATCACACTTTCTGGTTTTTTAAAGAGAAAAACCCGATTGAGGTCTACAAAGTTAACGGGCTGTTAAGTAGCAATGAATTGCACATCAGCAAAGACAAGGCACTACAACGGCAATTTACTTTAGATGATGTGTCCGGCGCAGAATTTAACCAACAAAAAAATACGCTTCTGGTGCTGTCTCATGAATCTCGCGCACTCCAGGAAGTAACGCTGGCTGGCGAGGTTATCGGTGAAATGTCACTAACCAAAGGCAGTCGAGGTTTGTCGCATAACATCAAACAGGCCGAAGGGGTTGCGATGGATGCCTCAGGTAATATTTATATCGTTAGCGAACCAAATCGTTTTTATCGCTTTACCCCTCAATCATCGCATTAACAGGCTGGCATGTTTCACCTTTTTGTTATTAACTTGTTAACAACAAAAATGACAAACAAGGTTAAACATGCCTTCGCCCTCGCATCCCGTAGAACGCTTTTCTTTCAGCACCGCGCTTTTCGGGATGCTGGTTCTGACCTTAGGTATGGGTTTAGGCCGCTTCCTTTATACGCCTATGTTGCCCGTCATGATGGCGGAAGGATCGTTTTCATTTAGCCAGCTCTCGTGGATTGC
Organism: Escherichia sp. WS338; assembly: GCF_046486405.1. Classification (NCBI taxonomy): domain Bacteria; kingdom Pseudomonadati; phylum Pseudomonadota; class Gammaproteobacteria; order Enterobacterales; family Enterobacteriaceae; genus Escherichia; species Escherichia sp. WS338. The sequence continues at coordinate 25,705 of NZ_JBJQLL010000006.1, forward strand.
CAGCGGCAACTATGCGGGGTATCTGGCTGGCAGTCTGCTATTTTCGTTTGGCGCATTTCACCAGCCATCGCGCCTGCGCCCATTTCTGTTGGCTTCTGCCCTGGCGAGCGGGTTGTTGATCCTCGCAATGGCATGGTTGCTGCCATTTATTCTGGTGTTATTGATTCGCGTCCTGGCGGGTGTCGCCAGCGCCGGAATGCTGATTTTTGGTTCGACGCTGATTATGCAGCACACGCGCCATCCTTTTGTGCTGGCAGCTTTGTTTTCTGGCGTTGGCATTGGCATCGCACTGGGCAATGAATATGTTCTGGCAGGCCTGCATTTTGACCTCTCCTCGCAAACGTTATGGCAAGGCGCCGGGGCGCTTTCTGGCATGATGCTGATTGCACTTACGCTTTTAATGCCCTCGAAAAAACACGCCATCACACCAATGCCATTGGCAAAAACGGAGCAACAGATAATGAGCTGGTGGTTACTGGCTATTCTGTACGGCCTGGCGGGATTTGGTTATATCATCGTCGCGACTTACCTGCCGCTCATGGCGAAAGATGCAGGCTCACCATTGTTAACCGCCCATCTCTGGACGTTAGTCGGCTTATCAATTGTGCCTGGTTGCTTTGGCTGGCTATGGGCAGCAAAACGTTGGGGGGCTTTGCCCTGCCTGACGGCGAATTTGCTGGTGCAGGCTATTAGTGTGTTGCTTACTCTCGCCAGCGACTCGCCTCTCTTGCTTATCATCAGCAGTATTGGTTTTGGCAGTACCTTTATGGGCACGACATCTCTGGTGATGACTATCGCCCGCCAACTGAGCGTACCGGGAAATCTCAATCTTTTAGGCTTTGTGACGCTCATTTACGGCATTGGGCAAATCCTCGGCCCGGCGCTGACCAGTATGCTCGGCAATGGAACATCGGCGCTTGCCAGCGCCACTCTCTGCGGCGCGGCGGCGTTGTTTATTGCTGCGCTTATCAGCACAGTGCAATTATTTAAGCTACAAGTGGTCACTTCATGAGGAAAGTTTCCCTTACCACTCAAGAAACTCAACAGCAACCGTTGATGTCAGCCAGACCCCGTTTTCCGCTTGCCAGAAAGGGATGCCTCGTTTCGCCATTTCCAGTGCTTTGACGGTTAAGATAACCGGCGATCCGTGTCTTGCTCCCACTTTGCGTGCCGTTGCTTCATCAGCAGAGAGATGTACGTAGTGACGCTCACCTGCAATCAGCCCCTGTTTTTTTATCTCGTCAAGGAAACGGCTTGCCGTACCGTGGTAGAGAAACTGTGGCGGTGTTTTTTCGGCAAAGGAAATAGCGACCTGCGAAGTCGAATGCCCCTGAACCGCGCGGATGCACCTACCATCACTGGAATAACTAAAACGCTTTTTATCGCTGGTGGCAACCACAGTATCCAGCAATGCACGGGTTAACCGCTTGCCCGCTTTTTGGGCACAAAGTATGAGCTTATCGATATCCGCCCATCCTTCACGGTCCAGTACGATACCAATCGCCTCCGGTTTGTGTCGGAGGACAAAACTTAAAAACTTGCTCGTATCCGCCAGCTCTTTTTCGTTGTACTTTGCCATCTCGTTCTCGTCCCTGGATTTTCTGTTTTTATTTACTTATGTCATTGTCACTGGGTTTATGAATTTACTGCAACTCAATCCAGCGCAGAACCTTTTCCCTATAGCGTAATTTTTCCGCTATGCAAAAAACGCATAGCCAGAAACATACTTGCATTTTCCCCATACCCACATGGCTGATAAGGTTTTTCAGCTCCAGGAATTTTCCTGGCTCAAGCAACACACAAACACAAAAAAACAATGGGGATTGTTATGACACAACAAGGGGATGCTGTAGCCGGGGAGCTGGCGACAGAAAAAGTGGGCATTAAAGGGTATCTGGCTTTTTTTCTCACCATAATCTTTTTTTCCGGTGTTTTTTCCGGAACAGACAGCTGGTGGCGCGTTTTTGATTTTTCCGTTCTGAACGGATCGTTTGGGCAACTGCCTGGTGCGAATGGCGCTACCACCTCGTTTCGCGGCGCAGGTGGCACAGGAGCTAAAGATGGCTTTCTCTTCGCACTGGAACTGGCTCCGTCAGTGATTCTCTCTCTGGGAATTATCTCGATTACCGATGGTCTTGGCGGATTGCGCGCCGCGCAGCAGTTAATGACGCCCGTGCTAAAACCGTTGTTGGGCATTCCAGGCATCTGTTCACTGGCGCTGATTGCTAACCTGCAAAACACCGATGCCGCCGCAGGTATGACCAAAGAACTGGCGCAGGAAGGGGAAATTACCGAACGTGATAAAGTGATATTCGCCGCCTATCAAACCAGCGGTAGCGCCATCATCACCAACTACTTCTCTTCCGGCGTCGCGGTGTTTGCCTTTCTGGGCACGTCCGTAATCGTACCTTTAGCCGTCATCCTGGTGTTTAAATTTGTCGGAGCCAACATTTTGCGCGTCTGGCTTAACTTCGAAGAACGTCGCAACCCAACGCAAGGAGCGCAAGCATGACAACTCAGGTCCGCAAAAACGTCATGGATATGTTTATTGATGGCGCGCGCCGTGGCTTTACTATCGCTACCACCAACCTGCTGCCAAACGTGGTGATGGCCTTTGTCATCATCCAGGCGCTGAAAATTACTGGCCTGCTCGACTGGGTGGGACATATCTGTGAACCCGTAATGGCGCTGTGGGGATTGCCAGGTGAAGCGGCAACCGTCCTTTTAGCCGCATTGATGAGCATGGGCGGCGCAGTCGGTGTTGCCGCCAGTCTGGCAACCGCTGGCGCATTAACCGGCCACGATGTCACCGTTTTACTGCCCGCGATGTATTTAATGGGCAACCCGGTGCAAAATGTCGGTCGCTGCCTGGGGACAGCCGAAGTGAATGCCAAATATTATCCGCATATCATTACGGTCTGCGTGATTAACGCATTGCTGTCGATCTGGGTTATGCAGCTTATTGTTTAACAAGGAGTTACCATGATTGATTATTCCGCAGCCGGTTTTACCCTGCTGCAGGGAGCGCATTTGTATGCGCCGGAAGATCGGGGAATTTGCGATGTCCTCATCGCTAACGGCAAAATTATTGCCGTTGCCAGCAACATCCCTTCTGACATTGTACCGGACTGCACGGTTGTCGATCTCAGCGGGCAGATCCTCTGCCCAGGTTTTATTGATCAACACGTCCATTTGATTGGTGGTGGCGGCGAAGCAGGTCCCACGACACGCACGCCAGAAGTGGCGTTAAGTCGTCTGACGGAAGCGGGCGTCACGTCAGTGGTTGGTCTGCTGGGTACCGACTCTATCTCTCGCCACCCGGAATCCCTGCTCGCCAAGACCCGTGCGCTCAATGAAGAAGGCATCAGCGCCTGGATGCTGACCGGCGCTTATCATGTCCCTTCCCGCACCATTACAGGTTCCGTGGAAAAAGACGTGGCGATTATCGATCGCGTGATTGGTGTGAAATGCGCCATCTCTGATCACCGTTCTGCCGCACCTGACGTTTATCACCTGGCTAATATGGCGGCGGAATCCCGCGTTGGCGGTTTGCTTGGCGGTAAACCTGGCGTCACCGTGTTCCACATGGGCGACAGCAAAAAGGCGTTACAGCCTGTCTATGACCTGCTGGAAAACTGCGATGTGCCGATCAGCAAGCTGCTGCCGACCCACGTTAACCGCAACGTTCCGTTGTTTGAGCAGGCGCTGGAGTTCGCGCGCAAAGGCGGCACCATCGACATCACCAGTAGCATTGACGAACCGGTCGCCCCTGCCGAAGGTATTGCCCGCGCCGTTCAGGCGGGTATTCCGCTGGCACGCGTCACCCTCAGCTCCGACGGCAACGGTAGCCAGCCGTTCTTTGATGACGAAGGAAATTTAACCCATATCGGTGTTGCAGGTTTTGAAACATTGCTGGAAACCGTGCAAATGTTGGTCAAAGACTATAGCTTCAGCCTTAGCGATGCCCTGCGCCCGCTCACCAGTAGCGTAGCCGGTTTCCTTAACCTGACCGGGAAAGGCGAAATTCTGCCAGGCAATGACGCAGACTTACTGGTCATGACGCCTGAATTGCGCATTGAGCAGGTATACGCTCGCGGCAAACTGATGGTCAAAGACGGCAAAGCCTGCGTGAAAGGAACGTTTGAAACGGCATAACCGGTTGTCAGCCGCCCGAATGGACGTAGAATGCCCGCAAGGGCGGCTGACAGAGTATAACGTAATGGATGACTGTGGTGCGGTTTTGCATAACATTGAAACCAAATGGCTTTATGATTTTCTGACCCTGGAAAAATGTCGCAATTTTTCCCAGGCGGCAGTCAGTCGCAACGTCTCGCAACCGGCATTCAGCCGCCGCATCCGTGCACTGGAACAGGCGATTGGCGTTGAATTGTTTAACCGCCAGGTGACGCCGCTGCAACTCTCGGAACAAGGGAAAATCTTCCATTCGCAGATCCGCCATCTGTTGCAACAGTTAGAAAGCAACCTGGCAGAGCTGCGTGGCGGCAGCGATTACGCGCAACGTAAAATCAAGATAGCCGCTGCACACTCTCTTTCCCTCGGTCTGTTACCGTCCATTATCAGCCAGATGCCGCCGCTCTTTACCTGGGCAATTGAAGCCATTGATGTCGATGAAGCGGTCGATAAACTGCGCGAAGGGCAAAGTGACTGTATTTTTTCCTTTCACGACGAAGATTTGCTGGAAGCGCCGTTTGACCACATCCGCTTATTTGAATCTCAATTGTTCCCCGTCTGCGCCAGTGACGAACACGGAGAAGCACTTTTTAACCTCGCTCAGCCACACTTTCCGTTACTGAATTACAGCCGCAACTCCTACATGGGGCGATTGATTAATCGCACTCTGACGCGCCACAGTGAGTTGAGTTTCAGCACCTTTTTTGTCTCTTCGATGAGCGAGCTTTTAAAGCAGGTTGCCCTCGACGGATGTGGAATTGCCTGGTTGCCGGAGTATGCCATCCAACAAGAAATTCGCAGCGGGCAGCTCGTTGTACTGAATCGGGACGAACTGGTGATCCCGATTCAGGCCTATGCATACCGGATGAATACCCGCATGAATCCAGTTGCCGAACGCTTCTGGCGTGAACTGCGCGAGCTGGAGATTGAACCTGGTTGAAAGTTTTCTGCAGAAAATCTTCCGGCGCTGGGAATTATGATTGAGGTTCCTGCCGCAGTCATGATTGCAGACAAATTAGCCAGTGAAGTCGATTTCTTTTCCATCGGCACCAACGATCTGACGCAATATATTATGGCGGCAGACAGAGGAAATAGCACCGTCGCGAAACTGGTCGATTATTGTAATGACGCGGTGATTAACGCTATTGCTATGGTGTGTCAGGCCGGACGTAATAATGAAATTCCGGTCAGTATGTGCGGCGAAATGGCTGGAGATATCCAGCAAACAGCACGACTGCTCACCATGGGGATTGATAAGCTCAGTGCCAGTCCATCCCGGCTTCCGGCCTTGAAAGCAGCAATCAGAACCTCCCACTAATTGTGACCTAACGCGATACGTCTTGCGCGTATCGCGTTTCCCGTCATTTACTGCGGCATCGTGCGATGCCAGCTCCCCTTCTGCCAGACCAGGTCAAACGTTAGCGGCTCATCATCGTGGTACAGCATCATCTCCAGACTAATGACCAACTCGTGGCAATAGACTGCTTTCAGATTGACCTGCAATGCCGCAATACGTGGCTCATGAAATAAAAGCGCGGAACGTAACTGGCGGCAATACCAACTCTGGAGAAGCTTGTCGCTCTGATTATGCCCTTGCCACTCAGGCATGCCTGAAACAAGTAATATTGGTAGCGGTGAATGGGGAGAACTAAAAAGTTGAAAGAGATCCCGGCATACGGAATCACGCAGCGATAACGTATTGTGTCCTGTACTTTCAGGTAATACCGTCTGAACTGATTGGCGCATCATTTTGCGCACTCCTGACGTTTAGTGGCATCTGTATCCTGCCCTGGCTGCCGGACACCACTGGGTTGATGCTCATATTCCATAATCATTCCTTTATGCTCATTGCGTCCCTGGCACTTTCATAAGGGATTTATAAGATCCGCCAAAGATAAAACACTGTACAGAAAAGAATATCCACTGACTTTTTATTTAAAAAGGTATCATTTGACAAAAGTCATTAAACATAACGGAAATACGTTAACATATTCTGATTATTCCGAATAATTTCTCAGCGTTAAACTGATATATAATTATTCCAAAACAATATATCGTACGTAATGATTAATTTACGCATAATATATTCTGCAGAACATAATTAACTATTCAGGGAACATACATAGTGCAAAGCGGTTCAACTTTGCACCAGAAATGAGGGATCAGGCGTCGACTTTATCCAGCGGCCATGAATCAAACAGATAGCCATCGAAATAGATGTCATCAACATTAGAGAACTCCAGCAAGCGCTGCTTCACATTCTCCAGATGCTGCCACATTGCCAGCTTCGCCGCTCGGGCATCTTTTTTGATTAACGCGGCGAGGATCTGTTTGTGATCGCCCAACCACTCTTTGCGATACAGGCTGTCATCGAGATGGCTGTGCAATTGGATCCACATCGGATTGTTTTCCCGCCACTGCCAGGACTGACGGAATAGCTCCACCAGCATGCTGTTATGCGTCGCTTCGGCAATGGCGAGATGGAACTGCATGTCACCGCTTTCGCTGCTGCCCGGCGCGCTGGAAGCCAGTTCACGCTCTTCCAGTTGCAATGCCTGACGCATTTTGACGATATCTTCGCGGGTAGCCTGCAGGGCGGCAAACTCGGCGATGTTACTTTCCAGTAACTGACGCGCCTGTAACAGCTCAAAAGGACCCGCATCATTGCAAACGTTGGCCTCCGGACTGTCTGTGTTGTGGCTGCCTGAGCTATCAAGAACATAAATACCGGCACCCCGGCGCACTTCCACCAGCCCTTTGATCTCCAGCATGATCAGCGCTTCACGTACCACCGTCCGCGTGACATCAAGCATTTCTGCAATTTCACGCTCCGGCGGCAGCCGTTCGCCAGGATTGTACGGCGTCTTTATGATCAGATCGCGGATCATCGCCCCAACTTCCTGGTAAGGTCTTTGCGCAGAGGTGGCAGATTTCATGGTGTTGTGTCCGTTAGGTGCGGTTAATCAAATTTTGCCGGATGCGGCGTGAATGCCTTATCCGGCCTACAACGGGCAATTTTACGGCACCCGTTAATCTCAAACTATACCATTAGCACTGGAAGTTGGCACGTACAGGTGGGCAAAAAAACGAAAACTGGTCAACCAAATATGCGTTTGATTGACCAGTAAGTCTGTAGGGTAATCAGTTAGTTACAGCGCAGCCACACACTCGCGCGCACCGCGTTCGCACAGCTGCTGATATGCCGCCGTCACCGCGCCAACAAAGTCGGCATTCTGCGGCAGATCATCGGCAAAGATACCGCTCAGGCCCAGCAGCGCTTTCACGCGGTCTGCGCCCTGATACTGCGCGTTGATCTTCTGGAACTCCGCCAGCATCGGGTCGACCACGTCAATAGCTTTACCCTGCTCATCCACGCCCTGGGTGTAACGCATCCAGCCAGCCACGCCCAGCGCCAGGTGACGCCAGCTACCGCCGTTTTGCAGATGCAGACGCACCGGATCCAGCAGACGCTGCGGTAACTTCTGGCTGCCGTCCATCGCAATCTGCCAGGTACGGTGACGCAGAGACGGGTTACTGAAACGCTCGATCAGCAGAGTCGCATAGGCGTTCAGGTCTGTACCTTCCGGCATCGACAGCGTTGGCGCTTGTTCCTGCATCATCAGGGCAAAGGCCGCTTTGCGATAATCCGGATTAGTCATGGTGTCGGCAATAGTTTCATAGCCGCCGAGGTAACCGAGGTACGCCAGGAAAGAGTGGCTGCCGTTCAGCATACGCAGTTTCATCATTTCGAACGGCACAACGTCTGCAACGAACTGTGCGCCCACTTTATCCCAGTCCGGACGACCATTAACGAAGTTATCTTCAATCACCCACTGACGGAACGGTTCGCAGGCAATGGCGCACGGGTCGTAAACACCCAGCTGGTCAGCAATTTCCTGTAAGGTTTCTGGCGTCGCAGCCGGAACGATGCGGTCAACCATGGTGCACGGGAAGGTGACGTTTTCTTCAATCCATGCCGCCAGTTGCGGGTCACGCGCCTGAGCCAGCCCAAGAACGGCAACCTTCGCCACATGACCGTTTTCACGCACGTTGTCGCAGGACATCACCGTAAATGCTTTCAGCCCTTTTTCACGACGCAGACGCAGGGCTTCTACGATGTAACCAATCGCAGACTTCGGCGCAGTCGGGTTTTCGAGATCGTGCTTGATCAGCGGGTTATTGAGATCCAACTGACCGCTTGCCGCATCGGCACAGTAGCCTTTTTCCGTGACCGTCAGAGAGACAATCGCCGTCTGCGGACGCGCCATCGCGTTGAGAATACCTTCGCAACCGTCGATTTCCGGATGCAGCGCTTCTTTCATCGAACCGATAATTTTCAGCTCGGTGCTTTCCGCGCCTTTTTCCGCCACGGTGTACAGCAGTTGCTGTTTTTTCAGGTTTTCGATCAGCACGCGGTCGTTGCCTGGCATCAGGTTAACTTCGCAGATACCCCAGTCGCTGTCGGTACTTTCCAGCAGATGATGGGTATACAGCGCCTGGTGCGCGCGGTGAAACGCCCCGCAACCGAGATGCACAATGCGTGATTCCAGACGAGAATGATCCCATGACGGGCGGGCAACCGGCAGATTGCTGTCAACAATAGTAGTCATCGTAAACTCCAGAATCCGTCTTCAGAGAGTGACGGCAAGGAAGAAGGAACCGGCACGGCGCGCAGCCATGCCGGTGGATATTAACGGCTAAAGAAAGCGCGCTGGATCGCCAGTTCGACACCGCGAACTTCGGCCAGGCCTTTCAGACGACCAATTGCGGAGTAACCAGGATTGGTTTTCTTCTTCAGGTCGTCCAGCATCTGATGACCGTGGTCCGGACGCATCGGGATCAGGTCTTCTTTGCCTTCCGCTTTACGACGGTGTTCTTCTTCAACAATCGCTTTCACCACTTCGTACATATCAACGTCACCGTTCAGGTGCGCCGCTTCGTGGAAGGTTTTCGGGTTATCTTCACGCATGGTGGAGCGCAGATGGGTGAAGTAAATACGCGGACCGAACTGCTTGATCATATCAACCAGATCGTTGTCAGCACGCACGCCGTAGGAACCGGTGCACATGGTGAAACCGTTCGCCATGCTGTTTACGGTATCAACCATCCACTGCATATCTTCAATGGTGGAAACAATGCGCGGCAGGCCGAGGATCGGGCGCGGCGGATCGTCCGGGTGAACCGCCATACGCACGCCAACTTCTTCAGCAACTGGAATAATCGCTTTCAGGAAGACAGCAAAGTTTTCGCGCAGTTTGGCTTTGTCGATATCTTTGTACAGCTCCAGGTGCTTACGGAACTGGTCGAGGGTATACCCTTCTTCCGCACCTGGCAGACCGGCAATGATGTTACGGGTCAGACGCGCTTTGTCTTCGTCGCTCATGGTGGCGAAGCGAACAGCTGCCTGAGCAATTTCTTCTTCGGTGTAATCCGCTTCCGCGCCTGGACGCTTCAGGATATGCATTTCGAATGCAGCGAATTCGATCTGGTCGAAGCGCAGAGCTTTGGAGCCGTCTGGCAGCACGTATTCGAGGTCAGTACGGGTCCAGTCGAGCACCGGCATGAAGTTGTAGCACACGGTGCGAATGCCGCACTGCGCCAGGTTGCGCAGGGTCTGCTGATAGTTAGCAATCCACTGCTCATAGTTGCCAGTGTGGGTTTTGATATCTTCGTGAATTGGTACGCTTTCAACGACAGACCACACCAGGCCTGCGTCTTCAACGATCGCCTTGCGTTTGAGGATCTCTTCTACGGACCATACTTCGCCGTTCGGGATATGGTGCAGCGCGGTAACCACGCCAGTTGCGCCCGCCTGACGGACATCAGCTAAAGAAACCGGATCGTTTGGGCCGTACCAGCGCCAGGTCTGTTCCATGATTTTTCCTCTTTCACATAGTGGGTTCCACAGCAAAGAGACGTGGAGCCCCGGAATTGTTTAGGTATCCGGATGAACAACCAGACCGCAGCCGTGGCGTTGCATCGGATGAGATGGCGTATAAGTTCTACCTTTTGGTAAGACATGTCAACCCGAAATCTGAAATTGGTTAACCACATCACAAGAATTTCACTCTCCTGGTTGTTGCTGCAAATTGCAGCAAAGGGTAATCGATGGTTATTGATCAGAGGATGTGACATTCATCGCAACAATGGTTGACCAATTTACATAACATGTCGCCCAAAATAACAACGGTTCAACCAGGTAAGGTAAAACGTTATGCATGTGCTTAACATTCTCTGGGTGGTATTCGGCATTGGCCTGATGCTGGTACTGAATTTGAAGTTCAAAATCAATTCGATGGTGGCTTTGTTGGTGGCGGCGCTGTCCGTCGGGATGCTGGCCGGTATGGATTTGATGTCGCTGCTGCACACCATGAAAGCAGGTTTCGGCAACACGCTGGGGGAACTGGCGATCATCGTGGTGTTTGGTGCGGTCATCGGTAAATTGATGGTCGACTCCGGCGCTGCTCACCAGATAGCGCATACCCTGCTGGCACGTCTCGGCCTGCGCTATGTTCAGATATCAGTGATTATCATCGGACTTATTTTTGGTCTGGCGATGTTCTATGAAGTGGCCTTTATTATGCTGGCGCCGCTGGTTATTGTTATTGCCGCCGAAGCTAAAATTCCGTTCCTGAAACTGGCGATCCCGGCAGTAGCAGCTGCCACTACCGCACATTCACTGTTCCCACCGCAGCCGGGTCCGGTGGCGCTGGTGAATGCTTATGGCGCGGATATGGGGATGGTTTATATCTATGGCGTACTGGTGACGATCCCAAGTGTCATCTGCGCAGGTCTGATCCTGCCGAAGTTCCTCGGCAATCTTGAGCGCCCAACGCCATCATTCCTGAAAGCAGATCAACCGGTAGATATGAATAATCTGCCCTCTTTCGGCGTTTCGATTCTGGTGCCGCTGATCCCGGCGATCATTATGATCTCTACCACCATCGCCAATATCTGGCTGGTAAAAGATACCCCTGCCTGGGAAGTGGTTAACTTTATCGGTTCCTCGCCGATTGCAATGTTTATTGCGATGGTGGTTGCATTCGTACTCTTTGGCACCGCGCGTGGTCATGACATGCAGTGGGTGATGAACGCTTTTGAAAGCGCGGTGAAAAGCATTGCAATGGTGATTCTGATCATCGGTGCGGGTGGCGTGCTGAAGCAGACCATCATCGACACCGGCATTGGCGACACCATCGGCATGTTGATGTCCCACGGCAATATCTCGCCCTACATCATGGCATGGCTGATCACCGTACTGATTCGTCTGGCGACGGGTCAGGGTGTCGTTTCGGCGATGACCGCTGCCGGGATTATCAGTGCTGCAATCCTTGATCCAGCAACCGGTCAGCTGGTTGGCGTGAATCCGGCGCTGCTGGTGCTGGCGACGGCTGCGGGTTCCAACACCCTCACGCACATTAACGATGCATCTTTCTGGTTGTTCAAAGGTTACTTTGACCTGTCAGTAAAAGACACGTTGAAAACCTGGGGTCTGCTGGAGCTGGTCAACTCCGTGGTTGGGCTGATTATTGTGTTGATTATTAGCATGGTAGCGTAAAAGAACACCGGAGCCTGCCAATGGCAGGCTCAGTTCGGATTGTCGGCAAAGTGCGCTTTGTTTATGCCAGATGCGACGCTGACGCGTCTTATCTGGCCTACAAAGGGCTAACGTGCAGGTTTTTAGCTTCAGGTAATATTGCGTAACTGCATTAGCAATGTCCTGTGATTTCTTTATTGATAAACAAAAGTCACGCCAATAATCGATTGCACATTCCCTGCAGTCACCTGCCCACCGGTACGTGCGTAATTTGCCGTTAATCCCAGACTTACCGCCGAAGTCCCTACTGCTCCTAACGATACCGTGTTATTCGCTGGAATAATCGTACCGTTGCGCGTCAACTGTACGCCGACGCCCTGTGCTGGTGAAAACGAGGCGGTATTGGTGAAAATCGAGTTGCCCGCATCTGCGGTTGTGCCGGAGAGGTAATACCCCAGGTTTTGGCTTTTCGCACAATAAACGGTAAGAGGAATCGGCACCGAACCGGGATAGTCCGGCAGAGTAACGGTGACATCACGAGCAGAAACATCACAGCCGCCAGTAGGCACCACCACATCATTATTGGCGTAAATATTCCACACAAACTGGAAATCATCGCTGTTATAGTTGTTGGTCTGTCGCAAAATTAGCACGGCAATTAATGAGCCAGCTTTAATCGCCACCCCGCCCGCACTGCTCACAGGCGTCAAATAAAGCGCCACCGGCCACGGCTTATCCGTTCTCGAATTATAAACAACGCGCGGCGTTTCGCTGGTGGTCGGAAATGGATAGCTACTGCCACTATATTTTACGGTCCCGGAAAAATTAGATAACACGCCGCCATAAGCCGAGCCTCGTTGCAGTGTGACATAGTCTGTAATGGTTTCCGGATAATCGTTATGGCAAAAGATTTGCGTCGAAAGATCCACGACCAGGTTTTGCCCCACATTCACGGCGGGCGCAAGGTTTACATAAACATTGGCGCTGCCACCGCCAATAGGGATAGCGGTGCCATTGGCGGTTTTACAAGCGAATGACCAGGCATTTACCGACCAGCCCATCAGCAGTACAGCAAACAGGGTAATAACTCGTTTCATTACAATCATCTCTTCGGCTTCAGCTGTAGGTATAGGTGATGCTAATTACTGCCTGAATGGTTCCCTGAGTGGCTCCGCCATTTACCGTCAATGCTCTGACCTGTAACGGGAAGTGCGCTGATTGTGAGGAATCATCCACCTGAACTGTTTTGGTTGCGCCACTATTCAATGTGTTGCCACTGTCATCCTGTAGCTCTAACTGGATGTTTTGCGCGGTCCCCTGGTTTTTATAATATCCGGTACTGTCGGCTGCCCCGCTGAAGCTGGCAGTGACCCTCGACGTTCCCACCGGACAATTAGTCAACTCAAGCGCAACATCATGCCAGGCCGATGCCGCCCCGGCAGACATCAGACTGAAAGAATAAAGATCGCCGAGATCTACCGTGGCATTGGTGGTGGAAACCGTGCACGGTTTGGCGACGACCTTACCGTTCACCGTGATGGTGACATCGGCTGCCTGTATCGTCGCACTTGCGAGCGCCAACATTGCCGCCAATAAATACCCACGTTTGCGCCATTTCATGAGCATCTCCAGTTACTGATATTCAAGAGTGAAGGTAGCCGTGGCATTGATATGCCCCGCAGTGACAGGCACCTGTGTCGCCATTAGCCGGGCGTAAAAATTCAGCGTATTTGGTTTACCCGGCGTCAGGGTCGTCCACGAAATCGCGGACGATGGGGCATTAAGGGGTATCTGATTTTGTTGCTCATTCAGAAGCTGTATTCCCAGTCCCGCAGCCGCTGACACCGTATTTTCAAGTGCAAGCAGGTTGGCATTGTGGCTATCTGCAACACCGGTAAACCCAACTTTTACGGCAGAAACGGCATTACCACAGGGTGACAGCAAAATACGAAATGGAACGACAGGAGTCGTCGCGCCAATGTTGTTAAATTGCTTCGCCGCGTTTTCCATCAGATCAACAGTAAAATTGGTTGATTCAGCGGCCACACTACAGCCGTTATCTCTGACATAGCCGCGGATAGTAATCGTGCTATCCGCAGCCAAAGCGTGACTCACCGCCAGCCACAAAAAAGCGCACAGAAGATAAAAAGGTTTGTTTCTCATCACGCCCCCTTAACGACATTCAGCTGATAGCTGGGTTAATAACTGCTGCTGACTCTCTGGTGGCAGTTGATAATTGGCGACACAGTGAGCATTTTCCTCTTCTCCCCATTTCACCTGAACTTTTCCCGCTAAAGGCATTCCGCTGAGGTAAACCTGACCATTATCCGCAACAATGCCGCTACTCTGGCTACTCTCTGATGTCACCATCGCCCCAAACGGCAGCGGCTTATTATTGTGGGTTAGCGTCATGAGCAGTTTTATCCCAACGCGCGCTTTAAACTCTGCTCGCACGATCGCCCCACGGGTGGGAACAACGTTAGCGACCGCGTTATCTAAATCGACGTTATCAGCCAGGGTATTGGTATCCAGCGCTACTCTGTTTTCCCGATATTCAGTGGCATAAGGCAGCACGGCATAACCGCGCCAGTCGGTACGCACCCCCGTCTGGTTTTCGACTTTTGCATCTTTTGCGCCAGGCGCTTTAACAAGCACCACCGTATCGTTTAACGGCTGCCCCAGCGTTACGCCATTGGCATGAGCCAGTACCCCACCGCTGACTCCGTAATAGAGCTGCTTAATATCATCGCTATGGCTGTAACCGATGTTGGCATTGCCGTAACCACCGCGATAATTCAGCGTGGCGTAGCCTGTACTTCCGCTATTACCATCACCTCCCCCGGCGTAACCGGTTTGCACGCTATAGCTGAGGTTGTTGTCTTCCAGCAACGTACCGTATACACCGGCCAGATTGGTCATCCGACCGTTGAGATCGTGTGACATGCTGTAACTGGCACTGGCATGTCGCCACTGAGATTTACTGTCAGAACGCAGCCAGTGGCTGAAAGGAATATTGACGTTAAGCGCTAACATCTGATCCCGTCCTTTTTGCCAGGCGTTTTTCGTCAGGCTATAGCTGAGCGTCCAGTTGATATCTTCGAATGCAGTATTTAAACCAGCCTGGAATTGCTCATCGACATTATTCGTTCCCCAATAAGTTTGATGGCTACCACTCAAATACAGTGTTGATGTGCGCCCGAGTTGCTGAGTAACGGTGAGCTGTAATTTCCCGCGTTTGTTATAAGCGAGATTGTAATAGTCGGTGAATTTCGGCTTAACCTGAATAACTCCATCCTGTGTTTCGATGTTGTAGCCATTCATTCGACTGTATGTTGTGTCAGCGAAATTAAAATACCCACTGGTCGAATAACGGTAACCCACTAACTGAATATTCGTGCCTGACTCATTGAGCGATTTGTTATAAAGAAAACGCACCGATTGTCCGTCATGCTGACTGTCATCGGGAAGTGTGGAATTAGCCTGCGTCATATCCACAGACAGAGCGCCCAGTGCCCCCATGTTTTTCCCGATACCGAAATTAAACGCACGATAACGATCCGCCAGTTGCGTTCCACCATATATTGTCCAGCCAGCCGGAAGGCCGTGGAGTAATGTACTCTGGAAAAAGCGGGGTTTTTCCTGCTGCGCATTTCCACTACGGTATTCTCCTGCCGTAATGGAATAACGTGTATGCCCTTCACGTTGCAAAAGCGGGACTGACGAATAGGGTACGGTAAAGATCTGCGTGCTGCCGTCAGCCTCTTTAATTGTTACCTGCAAGTCACCACTATTACCTGCGGCATAGATATCGTTGATGGTAAAAGGCCCCGGCGGCACCGTACTATTATAAATGTCATACCCATTTTGTTTAATAGTGACCTGTGCAGTACCACGAGCAATACCGTGGATCACCGGGGCAAATCCTCTTTGGCTATCGGGTAACATATTGTCATCTGAGGCCAATTGTGCGCCGCGAAAGTTAATACCATCGAAAATATCGCCCTGGGTATAACCATCACCCAGCGTCAGCCGGGAACGTAACGGAATTATGTCTCGCTCAAGCCAGGTATTGATATGTTGCCATTTATTTTTGCTACCTGATGAACTGTCGCTACTGTTATAACTCCAGGTGGTATTGTCGCGTAAACGCCACGCACCAATATTTAGCCCACTCTGTAGGTTTAAATATGCATAATGGCTGTTACTACCAATCCGATTCTGTACACTATTTCCGCTGAAATTATAATTGAGTAAGCCGGCATTAATACCGGGATCCCACAACTCAGGAGGAATATATCCACGCGCGCGATTACTCATAAATGCCTGAGGGATCGTCAGGTTGAGTCGCTGCTGACCAACATCTAAATGCGCAGTAGCGTCATGGATCATTGAGGTTAATGGCACGCAGGCATCATCCGCCAGCAGATTCATACCGGAGACAGAAGCCGTATTCAGCCCCATACTGGCAAGTTGCGCGCGTGTCAGGCAGGGAACAATCCCTTGTTCACTGTCGCCCGTATTAAATGTGACATCACGCGTTGCCATATAACCATTATTCAAATAGATATCGACACGATACGTCCCTGGCGGTAATTCTTGCCCATTCTCAAAACGCGATAAATCAGCCACAGCCTGGGGATCATCCGCTAAAAAACGCGGGTTAAAATAGAGTTCGGCAGATGACAAAGGTGCCTGTACGGCAAAAGCACAGGCAACAAAGAGCCGGACAAAAAAACCAGCCAAACGATGCTTACGAATATGCAAGCATTGTGTGTTTCGCTGGTAAAGTCTTAAATTCAGATATGACATTATTCCTCCGGTTTAAAATCACCCGGCAGTCAATTCTTTTTATTCAGGCGAAAAATCCCCCCTGCGTTATTCCATTACGCCCGTCATTTTGGGGGTAAGTGCGCCATAATCATTTATTGTTCGGTAAGTAATATTGCTTCCTGCATCAGAAGGCAATTTAACCGTGCTTTCGCCCATTGGAGGCACCAATGCATTTTCAAGAACCCGGGTTCCGGCATTCAACTCTGTTACCGTCAGGTAATAGGGTGTCGGGTTAATCAGCGTCAGAGAATTCGCGCTACGACGAAATCTTAATTTTTCTGCGGCCTGATCGGGTGGCAACGCTAATTTAGCCGGGCGATAGTACAGTTTAATGCGGCTGATAATTGCGAGCTGTAGCGTATTCTCAGTCAATTTTGATTTATCCATTGACGGAATCGCTTTAACGTTCATCCAGAATAAACTTTCCCGATCCTGTGGCAATTGGTTATTTGTTGCATCAAGAATACGTAAGGTATTCTCTTTTTTTCCCTTCATCGCAAACAGAGGTGGCGTCACGATAAAACGACCATCCTTTACACCATCGGCATTTTCCACCCATGATTGAATTAAATAGGTGCTATTTTCATCATTATTTGTCACGGCAAGTTGCACTTGTTTTTGCCCCGCCGGATAAATTACGCGGGTCGCACCTAAGGCCACTCCCGCTTCAGCGCGTCCGGCAACCATCATTGCCATGAACATCAGGATACCTGCCAGCAAGCAGAATGTTATTTCCTGCGATTTCCTTACATTGACGTTTTTATTACTCACTGTCCTGTTCCTGTTATCACATTATCTGCTGAACAATTACTGATAGGTTAAAGAGAACCAGGCCTGGGCATTGGCGATGCCGCCAGTAACCCGACGCCCGGTAGCACGATATTTGGCGATGAAATGTAGCGAAGTAGAGCCTGAGTAAAGCCGTTTCCAGTTTGCTGGAGGACGATTAATCGGTACGAGGTTTCCTTCATCATCAAATAACGCTACGCCAATATTGGTGGCTATCCCTGGCCCCTCTCCCACGGAAAGCACATCCGGATTTTTACCATCCGCGACACCGTGAAACGCCACACCCACACGTTCACTCACCACCGTGCTACATTCCCGTAAATGAATAACAAAAGGCACCGGTGCGCTATCTTCCCCTACCGCATGAAACCGGTTACTGCTGATTTGCCCCATATTGACCGTCATTTGTTTATCGCCAGCTTCAATCCGGCAAGTTTCCGCAATAATGACGCCCTGAAATTGCATATTTCCGCCGGGCAGCGTGGTATTCCATTTATTTCCGGCCAGAGCAAACATTGGCAGCAACGACGCTAACAGAAATAATCTCTTCCTTTTCATCGTTATTTTTATCGCACAAGGGTGGGCATCCCTGCCCGTAATGACGTCCCTGAACCTGGGTAGGTTATTGATACTGAACCTTGAAGGTCGCATCCGCATTAGCAGCACCTGGGGTTGCGGCACCGGTTGCAAAATAACGCGCCTGGAACGGAATGGTGTTGGTTCCGTTATTCAGGGTTGTTTCTGAACTAAATGTCGCACCGTCCAGCGCCAGCGCAGCACCCGTTCTGTCCAGGATCTGCACACCAACGTTTGTTGCGCTACCCGCAGCTGAACTCTGCAGAGCCAGTACATCAGTATGCGTAGCATCAATTGCCGTACCTAAGAAGGCAACAGCGGCTTTTGTGGCAACAGTGGTATCGCAATCATTCAGCTGAATGTTAAAACCAACGGCAGAGCTGGTTGCTCCAGCCTGCTTCAGGCTAGCGGTACGAACCTGGCCCAACTGAACGGTTTGATCAACAGAGCCTGCATCAACTGCGCAAGCGGCGTTAACAACTTCCCCTTTAAAGTGAACGGTCCCACCATTTACCGTCGTAGTATCGGCCAGAGCCGCTGCGGAACTGAGGGACAGAGCCGACAGAACAACGATTGCCAGAGTTTTAATTTTCATGCTGCTTTCCTTTAAAAAAACTATTTCTAAATCGACATGGGCAGTCGTTCTGTACACTTTGTTTTGTCAACGAGTTTGACTGCCAACACTGCACAGTTTTCCCCCAAAAGATGAAACATTTGGGGCCATTTTGACTCATAGAGGAAAGCATCGCGCACAAACTTTTTCAGTTTATTTGTTGGCTTAATATTCTATTGTTATCTTTATTTATAGATTTTTATATTGCATGAGGTGGTTTTTGGAGAGAAGAATGAGGAAGATGCGTCGAGCCACAGAAACGTTAGCTTTACATATAGCGGAGGTGATGTGAAATTAATTTGCAAGAGAAATAATTTACATATCAAACAGTTAGATGCTTTTTGTCGTTTTTTAATATTTTTATGCTTGAGAAAAAATACGTAACTTATTTATGATATGGACAGTTTTGGCCCCAATTGTCTTGTATTTATTTGTTTTTTAACTTTATTATCAATGAGTTAAATCAAATCTCTTCTCTTTTTAATTTTTCGTTTATGAGATTATTTCTTTCCCATAATCCGGCAAAACGAGCAGCATTACTGGCGGTATAACGTACAGTATGGCGAATATTTCGATGCCCGAGATAATCCTGAATTAAACGGGTATCGGCACCACGCTCCGCCAGTTCATAACCGCAAGCATGCCTTAACATATGAGGATGAGTCTGCGTTACGGTTCCAGCTTCAATACCTGCATCGCGAATAATGCGATAGGCCTGCTGGCGAGAAAGCCGACTCCCGCGGCGAGAAATAAATATAGCGTCGGTCCGGTCAGCGCCTTTCCAGTTAGCACGTTCCTGGGTCCAGCGTTCCACGGCTTCACGCTCATCAAAACGTAACGGGTGAACGGTAGAAAATCCGTTCTTCAGTCGGCGAATATTTATTCGACCTTCATTAAGGTCAAGATCCTGATAATGCAGATCAAGCAGTTCACTAATACGCATCCCATGCCGATATGCCAACAGAATAAGACAATAATCTCTGGCTCCCGTTGCCCCGTAACAAACCGCCTGCATCATGGCCTGAACTTCTTTACCGGTAAGATAACGACGTTTACTCACAATAGTAGTACTCCTGACTGAGATATATTTGAATGAATACCTATAGGAAACCTCAATCGGTCAAAATTAGCCCAATAGATAAAAAGATAACCACACACGAA
Organism: Escherichia sp. WS338; assembly: GCF_046486405.1. Taxonomy (NCBI): domain Bacteria; kingdom Pseudomonadati; phylum Pseudomonadota; class Gammaproteobacteria; order Enterobacterales; family Enterobacteriaceae; genus Escherichia; species Escherichia sp. WS338. The sequence continues at coordinate 45,402 of NZ_JBJQLL010000006.1, forward strand.
GTGATGTGGCTATCAGTCAATTACATTAAATATCATACAAAAATAAAATATCACTGATGTGACAACATCTATTTTCATTGATTTGATTCAATATAACAATAGATTGCAGAAGATTAACTTCCAGTTGCTTAAAAAATAAAGAAAAAAGTGTGGAAACAGGAGAATTTAAGTGATGTGTAAATTTATGAATGATTTTGTTTATTTATTTTGAAGAACATAAACCATTGGATTTTGTATGGGTATGGTTAACTTAATGTTTATTATGATAATTAAGAATCACACTTACAATAACATCAATTAATAAATGGTTAATAATTTTTGATATATCGTAAGAATAATGTAGTTTTTAACACCATCCCTGGTATCTCAACTATCTCTATAAAACAGCGTGACGCTGTCGTCCTCTGGCTCTATCCCAGATGCCGTAAAAACGCCCTGCATTGCTGGCGGTATACCAGACAGTATGACGAATATTGCGATGCCCAAGATAATCCCGGATAAGTCGCGTATCTATTCCCATATTCGCCAAAGCAAAACCACACGAATGGCGTAACATGTGCGGATGAATCTCCAGTGACAACCCGGCATTACCACCAGAAGTCGAGATAATATGGTAAAACTGTTGCCGAGAAAGCGGATTCCCCTTACGTGATAAAAATACCCACTCGCTCTCAGCATGCGGATAAGAAGTACGGATACTCAACCAGTTTTTTAAAGCCTGAACTTCTTTGTTTAATAGCGGGTGCGTTGTTGAAAAGCCTTTTTTTAATCGATGGATATATATACACTTTGCCTTAAGATCAATATCCGAAATCCTCAATCGACAAATTTCACTCGCCCGGAAACCATGAATAAAACAAAGCAAAGTCAGACAATAATTACGTGCTGCATGAGGCCCGGTATTTGCTGCTTTAAGGAGTGATTCGATTTCACTATGGGTCAGGAAGTTCCTTTTTTTGTTATCAGCCTTATTCTTCATCGTTTTCCCTTATAATTACAGACGCGCACTAGCTGTGCTGGGTTAGCAATAATCCAACATTTTTATCCTGATTATGTTTATAAAAGCGAACGTTTGCTTAATAACTAACGTAAGTGGACCAGTTCTTCTGAGCGAACTTAAATGGAGTAGCGATAGTTACTTATAATAACTTTGCCATACAAACGCCATGCTCTTGCATGCTATGTACCTTTATATATTTATCAATCTGATACGAATCGAATAATAACCCTCATCATTAATGCAACTAATCTTATCTATATATCATGTGATATGTTCTGTAACAAGTAAAATCAACATAAAAAATTCAGCAAAATTTAATATTCGTTCAACTAGCCGTCTCACATATGACATTATTAGTCAACTGCATTTGCCACAAAATGGCTATTTCATGGAACGCAGTAATTTCTTAGTGGCTATTATCATGCTAATTCTTAGATCCCTAGCGATTATTCCTGCCTGGTTCGTCAGCTTAGGCCATGAGATTGTTACATTCCCTTTTATCCTGGAGATATGGGGGAACGCAGGCGACGCTTTTTCATCTACATCCGTTGGTAACTATGGCTTTGGTCACTACGACTTAAACCTTCCTCAATCACAGCTATTCGCCGGGCGATACGGCAAACAAACTAAGTGAAACATCATCCTTAAAACACCAACATCAACAAGCCTCTCCAGATCGACATCAGGAGTGACCAGTTACAAGCCACAAACCAAGAAACATATTTCATGATGAGAATTATGCTCAGCCTGATGGCGGGTAAACACTTATTTTCACCAAGCTCACTGAGTTAGCTTGCAAAGCTTTCTTTGTTTAGATTCTAAATAAATTATTTATAAAACAGACACTTAAAAGAAAATCTTTAATTTTTGAAGACCACCGCAAGTGTTCGTCTGGCTTCACATGGCATCTGCCTCTTAGAAAAAGATCGACATATTTTGTGACACGAATTGCAAATCTGGTTTTGTTGTATGGATTGCGTGATTTTTGATCTGGTATAACAGGTATAAAGGTGCACCAAGATAGTCAATGAGACAGGGCATCTCGCAATCTATGGCAAACATCACTTCAGTTCTTTCTCATCGGGTGATGAAAACGCACTTCAGTCTGAAAGGAATATGAAAATGAGATCAACAGACACTCTATTTTTTGACTCTGGGTAAAATGGATTGAGTAAGCGATATAGCTTACGAACATTCAAATCAATTAAACATCAGAAGAGATTTTATACTCAGGTATTTAATCTGGCTCTCTGTTTATTTAAATAATGTGAAAAGAGATTTTTCACAGGAGACCTTATACAAAAAAATATAAAATACAGCTACCGGTTGCCAAAGACACTATAAGCCTGGCAAAAAAAATATTACACAACATAAATGCTAATTGTTTATGCGGGCTTTGTATTGCTTTCTGTATCCTACAAATGAGTGAAATTTATGAAAAAGGCTAAAATACTTTCTGGCGTATTATTACTGTGCTTTTCGTCCCCATTAATTTCTCAGGCTGCGACACTGGACGTACGTGGTGGATATCGTAGTGGAAGCCACGCCTATGAGACTCGACTCAAAGTCAGTGAGGGATGGCAAAATGGATGGTGGGCAAGCATGGAAAGTAATACCTGGAATACCATTCATGATAATAAAAAGGAAAATGCCGCACTCAATGATGTTCAGGTTGAAGTTAATTACGCGATTAAACTTGATGATCAATGGACGGTGCGCCCGGGAATGTTAACGCATTTTAGCAGCAATGGCACACGCTACGGACCCTACGTAAAACTGTCCTGGGACGCGACAAAAGATCTTAATTTTGGCATTCGCTATCGTTACGACTGGAAAGCTTACCGACAACAAGACTTATCCGGTGATATGTCTCGTGATAACGTTCATCGTTGGGATGGATATGTCACTTACCATATTAATAGTGATTTCACCTTCGCATGGCAAACGACGCTATACAGCAAACAGAATGATTATCGCTATGCAAACCACAAGAAATGGGCGACGGAAAATGCCTTTGTTCTACAATACCATATGACGCCCGATATTACGCCATACATAGAATATGACTACCTTGACCGTCAGGGTGTTTACAACGGCAGAGATAATTTATCGGAAAACAGTTATCGCATTGGTGTGTCATTTAAACTGTAGTAGACAGGAGACAGTCACAATGAATAAAACAATAACGGCGCTTACTATCATAATGGCTTCATTTGCCGCAAACGCGTCTGTATTACCGGAAACTCCTGTGCCATTTAAAAGTGGTACCGGAGCAATTGATAACGACACTGTCTACATTGGTTTAGGTAGCGCAGGTACGGCATGGTACAAGCTGGATACACAGGCCAAAGATAAAAAATGGACAGCGTTAGCTGCATTCCCTGGCGGACCAAGAGATCAAGCAACCTCGGCATTTATTGATGGCAATCTGTATGTGTTTGGCGGCATTGGCAAAAACAGCGAGGGCTTGACTCAGGTATTTAATGACGTACACAAATACAACCCCAAAACCAATAGCTGGGTTAAATTGATGTCGCACGCACCGATGGGCATGGCAGGCCATGTGACTTTTGTACACAACGGCAAGGCTTATGTTACTGGCGGTGTTAACCAGAATATCTTCAATGGCTATTTTGAAGATCTCAACGAGGCTGGAAAAGATTCAACCGCTATAGATAAAATCAACGCTCACTATTTTGACAAAAAAGCAGAAGATTATTTCTTCAATAAGTTTCTGTTGTCTTTTGATCCCTCAACACAGCAATGGAGTTACGCTGGCGAATCTCCCTGGTACGGAACGGCTGGTGCGGCGGTTGTGAATAAAGGTGATAAAACCTGGCTTATTAATGGCGAAGCCAAACCAGGATTGCGAACGGATGCCGTATTTGAACTTGACTTCACCGGTGATAATTTAAAATGGAATAAGCTTGATCCCGTCTCATCACCAGATGGCGTCGCTGGCGGTTTTGCGGGGATAAGCAATGATTCTCTTATATTTGCCGGAGGGGCCGGATTCAAAGGTTCACGGGAAAATTACCAAAACGGTAAGAACTATGCGCATGAAGGCCTGAAAAAATCATATAGCGCTGATATTCATCTTTGGCATAACGGGAAATGGGATAAATCGGGCGAATTATCGCAAGGTCGGGCCTACGGAGTATCATTGCCCTGGAATAATAGTTTATTAATTATTGGCGGTGAAACTGCAGGCGGCAAAGCGGTGACGGATTCAGTTTTGATCTCTGTGAAGGATAATAAAGTCACAGTACAAAACTAATGCTTCAGGGCCCCAGTAAAGGGGCCCTGCTATCAATTTATCATTTCAATTACGCGAAAATTATATGAACGCAATAATATCGCCCGATTATTACTATGTTCTTACCGTTGCTGGTCAGTCTAATGCCATGGCGTATGGCGAAGGACTGCCATTACCGGACGGGGAAGATGCGCTTCATCCCAGAATTAAACAATTAGCGAGATTTGCGCATACGCATCCCGGAGGCCCGTCATGTCACTTTAACGACATTATTCCACTGACTCACTGCCCACACGATGTTCAGGATATGCAGGGTTATCACCATCCTCTGGCAACGAATCATCAAACACAGTACGGCACCGTTGGCCAGGCACTGCATATTGCACGGAAATTACTGCCCTCTATTCCTGATAATGCAGGGGTTCTCATCGTTCCGTGTTGCCGTGGCGGATCGGCTTTTACCGCGGGCAGCGAAGGGACATATTCAGAACGGCACGGAGCCAGCCATGATGCTTGTCGTTGGGGATCGGATACTCCGCTATACCAGGATTTAGTCAGCAGAACGCGAGCCGCACTGGCAAAAAATCCGCAGAACAAATTCCTCGGCGTATGCTGGATGCAAGGCGAATTTGACTTAATGACCAGTGACTACGCGTCACACCCTCAACACTTTAATCATATGGTTGAAGCCTTTCGTAGGGATCTAAAACAATACCATTCTCAGCTTAATAATATTACTGACGCACCGTGGTTTTGCGGCGATACCACCTGGTACTGGAAAGAAAATTTCCCTCATGCGTATGAAGCGATTTATGGCAATTATCAAAATAATGTTTTAGCCAATATTATTTTCGTCGACTTCCAGCAACAAGGTGAAAGAGGACTGACGAACGCGCCTGATGAAGATCCGGACGATTTAAGCACGGGATATTACGGTTCAGCGTACCGGTCACCGGAGAACTGGACGACGGCACTGCGAAGCAGTCATTTCAGCGCGGCAGCCCGTCGGGGGATTATTTCTGACAGGTTTGTAGAAGCAATTTTGCGGTTTTGGCGCGAAAGGTGAGCGTTCATTAATTTGATTTATTTGCATCCATCAACGCTTTTAACTCCTCCGGTGAAAACGGTGGTTTGCGTCGGTGCAGCATCGCATGGCAATTAGGGCACACAGGCAGCAAATCATTAACTGGATCCAGCTGGTAATCCTCTTTAATGGCTGAAAGCGGCACCAGGTGATGCATATGGATAAAGCCTTCAGCGATATCACCATAGATCTTCACCAGATCAACGCCGCATACGTTGCACTGGCATCCATGATATTCGACCGCTTTATCTCGGGCCTTTTTATCGCGTTCATAGCGGTTTACTGTCACCTTTATCGCCGCACCTTCAACGTATGTCTCCTGCGACGGCAACTCATCCGGGAACAGAACGTTGGCTATGGGAGCCGCAGCGGCTTTATCCTGATGAATATGAAATCCCTGCTCTATGAGTAGTTTGACGCATTTAGATTTTATTCCGCCGGTGAAATCCGCAGGGGTAAATTGCGTCCCCGTCATCAATGTCGCTGCGATGCCAGCAATCGCCTTCGAGGGGTAACGTCGGCCATGATATTCAATCTCATACAACCGCGCAGGCTGGAACTGATGAGTTTCTCCCGCATCCCATAAATGGATAGCTTCGATGATATACCGCCGCGGAAGATGGTCGGGAAGTTTATTCATGGGGAATATCCTTATACGTTCTCAGAACAGGCAGCAAAAAAACAAATGAGATCAAGGTAATATATCTTCACTTGCAGGCTTGAACAGCAGAAAATTTGCGAGCATGATCGCAATTATTTCACTGCCAGGGATATCAATGGCTTCCAGTAAATCGCTACAGCAGGCAATTGCCAATATAAAAATCTGGCACAAGGGTGAACAGCGCGCGCCGCATAAGCCATTGTTATTGCTATACGTATTAGCGGGATACCTGAATGGACATCCGCGCCTTTTCGATTATGGATCGGAAATCTACGAACCTCTGCACAGTTTACTGGAACGTTTTGGGCCACAGCGTTCACAGTACCGACCTGATATGCCGTTCTGGCGATTACAAGGCGACGGATTCTGGCAATTACACAATGCCGAGCTTTGCTCAACAGCAGGGAGCAGCCGACAACCGCCAGTGAAAGAACTGAACGAATACCACGTTGCAGGCGGTTTCGATGAACAGCACTACGCCCTGGTAACCGGCAATAAAAAACTCATCAATACTCTGGCGCAACAGATACTCGAAGCGCACTTCACCGAGAGTATTCAGGAAGAAATTGCTGACGAGCTGGGTTTTGATCTCCAGCAAATCCGTAAACAGCGCGACCCGTTATTTAGCAAAAATGTATTACGCGCTTATAACTACCAGTGCGCGATATGTGGCTTTAATATGCGCCACGACGACACCACCGTCGCGCTGGAAGCGGCGCATATTAAATGGAAACAGCACGGCGGTCCTTGTGAAATTCCTAATGGCCTGGCGCTTTGCGCAATTCACCATAAAGCCTTTGATAAAGGATCGATTGGCCTGGACGAAAATATGCGGGTACTGGTATCAGATGCGGTAAACGGCGGAGGGATCGTTGAGAGATTATTCTGGGATTTTGACGGGAAAACTATTGCGTTGCCGCAGGTGCGTAAAAATTACCCTTATGAGGTGTTTGTAGAGTGGCATCGGAAAGAGGTTTTTAGGGGGTGAGGTTGATAACTATCGCAGTATGTTCAATATTGCTGACATAATCAGTGCAGGATCTTGCCGCTAGTTTACAACTCGCCTTCGATAGCGGCGCAAAACGAGTTCTGTTGCCGATATCCTCGGCTATGGATATTCCAACAGTTCCGGCAGAGTTGTTTACCAAGTTTCAGGTAAGTTTTTACTCAGAACCGGTTGATGCGGTTTATAAGGCGCTGGATGTGAATTAACACATTCCTCAGCTTATTTACAAAAGGATTATTCCCATTTGATATAATATCAGTGCCAATTTACTTTTTTCAATGGAATATATCTCGACTAAATAACAATAAAACTTATCGCTAATGGATTAAATAAACAATTTTCTAATTCATTTCACCACCTTTGATATAGAAATTGATGGTGTTGTCGCTGCCATTGCTTATGGTGATGATAAAATCCACGTTTCTGGATCGTTGCGTAGAAAATCATCACTACCTTGATATTTTGATGCGATATAATCATACCGTTCCGTAGTACCAATTTCAATTTCAGGCTAAACCCCAACATTAAAAAAATTAGAGTTATTCACTGATTATATTATCAATAATATAATCAGTGAATAACATGAACTATATAATAAATTGCTCTAATCATTTCCCTTACGAATATATGGGCCAAAAGTCCAAGAATCATAATAAGGGTGATGGACTAATTTTTCATTAAATCGAACACTATAAGTTAATTTTTTTATATTTTTACGTACAGCATTAATACTGGGCAAAGAGGAAAGATAATCTATAAACTTATCGATAGTGATTTCCCCTTCGCAACACTCAAACCCATCAATGATATTTTTCGCCATTTTTCCATTTTCATTTGTTTGATATATCACTCCAGGTATTCGTTGAAAAAAACTAGATAATGCATATTTGTCCGCTACATATATATCATCCACATGATATTTCCCACCGAGCATAGTTGTAGTAACAATAAGCTTATACACACCTTTGGGTTGCCATGTTGATGGTAGTTCGAATTCTTTAATGATCACATCAAGATGATTAAGATAATGTTCAGAAATTCGATTTATTTGTTGAAAATAAGAACGCATAAATTTATTATTATGATCATGTATTAATGAGCTATCTCCAACGATGTTATACACTTGCTGATAGTACTTACCATAATATATTGGTTGACCATTTGATTTTAGTTCTGTAAAAATCAAACAATCATCCAGGAGAATCACGCAATCGCACTGATAATTAGCATGAGCATCAATTGGAGAAGCTTTAATCCCCGCATCACGAACTTGTTTTATAAATTGTTGTTCATGAAATCGCCCTTTACTTGCTTGAGAAATTTTTTTGGAACCAAATAATGACATTAGAGAGCGAGTCACTGAGCTATTTGCTATTAATGCAGGCATTAAGCATAAACCGTCCATACAGGGAATAAATGGGCAATCATTAAGATCATGTGATTTTGAATTGAAGGTAAAATAATCTATCAGTTTTTTTGCTGCATCTGCTGCAATCCCCTTACGTTGAAAGAATGATAACCAACTCTCACGGCTTTTTATGATCAGCCAGCGATCCAACTGTAGGGGTATAGGTTTTGTCGATGAAAATCTTTTGCTCATTTCTTCTTTAGATAACTCGACTAAACATTGATAAGCGTGCACCCAATTAAATAATGATATATTCCCATATTCTTCATGAAGGTCATCAGGAGACATATTTTCCAACTCGCTTAGATGAAATGAGCTAAAAACGCCATCAGAATTTAAGTAAGATGGCATATGATCCTTTACCCAACTATTTAGATGAAAATGTTTGTTACTAAATTCATGAACTTCGCTATATAGATGTGACGCTCTCATCATTAGTCTATTTCTTGCAATCTCATAATCTCGGTATAAACAAAAACTATCAACCTCAAGAGAGTAAATGTTATTATCCAATTTTGTAAATACTGCACTACTTAGTCTGAAAAAGTCTCTTACTCTGCTTAATGAGTCAAAAACATTCCACTCATTAAGGTACCCTCCCATTGAAAGCAAGGTTTGTTTATTCACACAAGAAGTTAGTTTCAATGGCCCATGAGTCCGTAAATAAGAAAATATTCTTCCGGTGTAATTGGCTACCTCATCAAATGCCCTATCGATAACTCGAAAATATTCGATATCAGGTTCAGCATGAATATTAATATTTTCAGAAACGATAAATAATGGAAAAATCCTCTTCATTTTTTTAGGATCATTGACCACAACCAAGGATGATAATGATGATAAAAACATCTCACAAAACATGATGAGATTAAGTATTAATGCATGTGATTTTTTTGTATTTTTACGCCAAATACCAGCACATTTTGTAGCCGCAAAGAAAGAATTATTTATATCATGCATAATTTTACATTGACTCTCGAACTCAGAGATTAGTTCAATGTTATCAGGAAATGAGTTTACTAGCTCATTAATACATTTTTTGAATGTATTGTTATACTCAACTTCAGTCTGAACTGAAAATCTATTATAATAGATGGAAGATATTCTCAGCACATCCAAGGCGATATCTATACTAATATCATTTCTTTTTATGTACTCACAAAAAAAAGAACAAAACTGTTTCGGGTCGTTAGCAAGATTACTAATTCTAGTGGTATCATAAACTTTTTCCATTTTTCCATACATCCTATTGTCTAAATTACTATAAAACTAGCCACTTAACTAATAATTATAAATTTCATCTTTTACACCTTGCATTTTTATAACCAATGAAATCTACAACAAGCAACTGATGGATAATCCGATATTGGTCGCATTTAATGGCATGGTAGCAAAGTTTTCATCACATACCTCCTTTGCACCAGAATAAACGCCAGAGATCTGAAATTGCGAGTACACTACAGAAATTGTACTGCCGGTCCCATCAGCATAAAACCATAGTTACACAGGTAATCATCATTATTCGCCAAGATAATAAATATTATTCGGTAGAATAGCGTTCTCAGGTGGTCAGTAAAATTGTCTTCAACAAGATGTCTGCGCATCTCGTCTGCTAGCCCTACATAACTGCTCTCGACCGAAACTATTTATTGAATGTTCACCAAGGTGGGCGTGGAGACAAAATGACGTCTTTTGATATTAGCTACCTGAGCCACATGGTCAAAACGTTCAAGTAGCATACCGAAACCACCCTGCCCACGTAATGTGGACGATGCAGCTTCCAGCCAGAGCAAACTTGGGACCATCGACTACAAAATGAAGAATACTGAACTGCTTTTCTGGCAGGCCTATATACTGCACGGATATGGGTGATTTCAGACACAAAAAAAGCCGCTCTTGAGCGACTCGATTTGCATACGGTGTGGTGCCGAAGGCCGGACTCGAACCGGCACGTATTTCTACGGTTGATTTTGAATCAACTGCGTCTACCGATTTCGCCACTTCGGCACTGAAGAGGTATGCGGAAAACGTTGTGGATTATACCTGTCGCACGCCACCATGCAAGCGCCAGCTTGCTCGCACCTCGCTAAGTGCTGAAATTTTCAGCATTGCATACAGCGATGTGTAACCTTTGTCACACTCCAGGCACCCCGCCCTGCCATGCTCTACACTTCCCAGACAACACCAGAGAAGGACCAAAAAATGTCGATGATAAAAAGCTATGCCGCAAAAGAAGCGGGCGGCGAACTGGAAGTTTATGAGTACGATCCCGGTGAGCTGAAGCCACAAGATGTTGAAGTGCAGGTGGATTACTGCGGGATTTGTCATTCCGATCTGTCGATGATCGATAACGAATGGGGATTTTCACAATATCCACTGGTTGCCGGGCATGAGGTGATTGGTCGCGTGGTGGCGCTCGGGAGTGCCGCACAGGATAAAGGTTTGCAGGTCGGTCAGCGTGTCGGGATTGGCTGGACGGCACGCAGCTGCGGGCATTGCGATGCCTGTATTAGCGGTAATCAGATCAACTGCGAGCAAGGTGCGGTGCCGACGATTATGAATCGCGGTGGCTTTGCCGAGAAGTTGCGTGCGGACTGGCAATGGGTGATTCCACTGCCAGAAAATATCGACATTGAATCTGCCGGACCGCTGTTGTGCGGCGGTATCACGGTCTTTAAACCGCTGTTGATGCACCATATCACTGCCACCAGCCGCGTTGGGGTAATTGGTATTGGCGGGCTGGGGCATATCGCTATAAAACTTCTGCACGCAATGGGATGCGAGGTGACAGCCTTTAGTTCTAATCCAGCGAAAGAGCAAGAAGTGCTGGCGATGGGTGCCGATAAAGTGGTGAATAGCCGCGATCCACAGGCACTGAAAGCACTGGCGGGGCAGTTTGATCTCATTATCAACACCGTCAACGTCAGCCTCGACTGGCAGCCTTATTTTGAGGCGCTGACGTATGGCGGTAATTTCCATACGGTCGGTGCAGTTCTCACGCCCTTGCCGGTTCCGGCCTTTACGCTGATTGCGGGCGACCGCAGCGTCTCTGGCTCTGCTACTGGCACGCCTTATGAGTTGCGTAAGCTGATGCGCTTTGCCGCCCGCAGCAAGGTTGCGCCGACCACCGAACTGTTCCCGATGTCGAAAATTAACGACGCCATCCAGCATGTGCGGGATGGTAAGGCGCGTTATCGCGTGGTTCTGAAAGCCGACTTCTGATCCCTTTGCCGGGTGCCTGTCGCCCGGCACTTAAATCTCTTTGGAAGGCGTCTCGCAATCTGCTGAATTTAGCGGTGAAGAGTGCGCAGCCGTTGCCTATACTCCAGGCAGGAAACTGGAGGAAATCTCATGAGCGAACCCCTGTTAATTGCCCGCACGCCGGACACAGAACTTTTTTTACTGCCGGGAATGGCTAACCGTCACGGGCTGATTACTGGCGCAACGGGGACGGGTAAAACCGTTACGCTGCAAAAACTGGCAGAGTCTCTATCTGAAATCGGCGTGCCGGTGTTTATGGCCGATGTGAAAGGTGATTTAACGGGAGTAGCGGAGGAAGGTACTTCTTCGGAAAAACTGCTCGCAAGGCTTAAAAATATCGGCGTAAATGACTGGCAACCTCATGCTAATCCGGTGGTGGTGTGGGATATCTTTGGCGAGAAAGGCCATCCGGTGCGGGCGACGGTTTCGGATCTTGGGCCGCTGTTGCTGGCACGACTGTTGAATCTCAACGATGTGCAATCTGGCGTGCTGAATATCATTTTCCGCATTGCTGACGATCAGGGATTGTTGCTGCTCGACTTTAAAGATTTGCGGGCGATTACCCAGTACATCGGCGATAACGCCAAATCCTTCCAGAATCAGTACGGAAATATCAGTAGCGCATCGGTTGGTGCCATCCAGCGCGGATTACTGTCGCTGGAACAGCAAGGCGCAGCACACTTCTTTGGTGAGCCGATGCTGGATATCAAAGACTGGATGCGCACCGATGCCAACGGTAAAGGCGTTATCAATATCCTCAGCGCCGAGAAACTTTATCAGATGCCGAAACTGTACGCCGCCAGCCTGCTGTGGATGCTTTCAGAGTTATATGAACAATTGCCTGAAGCGGGCGATCTGGAGAAACCAAAACTGGTGTTTTTCTTCGACGAAGCACATCTGCTGTTTAACGATGCACCGCAGGTACTGCTGGATAAGATTGAGCAGGTGATAAGGCTTATCCGCTCGAAAGGCGTGGGCGTCTGGTTCGTTTCGCAAAACCCGTCAGATATTCCGGATAACGTGCTCGGGCAGCTCGGTAATCGCGTTCAACACGCTTTGCGGGCTTTTACGCCCAAAGATCAGAAAGCAGTAAAAGCTGCGGCGCAAACCATGCGGGCCAATCCGGCGTTTGATACCGAAAAGGCAATCCAGGAACTGGGGATCGGCGAGGCGTTAATCTCGTTTCTCGATGCGAAAGGAAGCCCTTCAGTGGTGGAACGGGCGATGGTGATTGCCCCCTGTTCACGAATGGGGCCGGTGACGGAAGATGAGCGTAATGGCTTGATTAATCACTCCCCGGTGTATGGCAAGTACGAGGATGACGTGGATCGGGAATCCGCCTATGAGATGTTGCAAAAAGGCTTTCAGGCCAGTACCGAGCAGCAAAATAATCCTCCCGCGAAAGGGAAAGAGGTGGCGGTGGATGACGGTATTCTTGGTGGATTGAAGGATATTTTGTTTGGCACTACCGGACCACGCGGCGGGAAGAAAGATGGTGTGGTGCAAACAATGGCGAAAAGCGCCGCCCGCCAGGTGACGAATCAGATTGTGCGTGGGATGTTGGGGAGTTTGCTGGGGGGGAGAAAAAGGTAAGTCAGGTGCGATTTGTCTTTGCCTGATGCGACGCTGGCGCGCTTTATCATGCCTAAACTACTGCAATATATTGAATTTTCATGATTTTTCAGGCATGAACGAAGCACACTTTGCTAACAATAATAAAGGGAGCTTTCGCTCCCTTTATTCGTTCATCAGGTTACGATTTTCTCATTAACAGCCACAGGCTGATTAAGAAGAAGCTGGCGCTTGGCAGCAACGCGCCGATAATCGGCGGGATGCCGTAAACCAATGTCAGCGGGCCGAAGATCTGGTCCAGTACGTAGAAGACAAAACCGAAGCTGATACCGGTGACCACACGCACGCCCATCGGTACGCTACGCAGTGGGCCAAAGATAAACGACAGCGCCATCAGCATCATCACCGCCACGGATAGAGGCTGGAAGATTTTGCTCCACATGTTGAGTTGATAACGTCCGGCATCCTGACCGCTCGACTTTAGATACTTCACATAGTTGTGCAAACCACTGATGGAGAGTGCATCCGGGTCCAGCGCCACCACGCCCAGTTTGTCTGGCGTGAGGTTGGTTTTCCAGGTGCCGCTCACCGTCTGCGAACCGGTGATCTGTTTCGGATTGGTCAGATCAGATTCATCAACCTGCGACAGACGCCAGACTTTATGTTCCGGGTCAAACTTCGCGGTAGCGGCATAGCGTACGGATTGCAGACGACGATTCTCGTTAAAGGCATAAATACTGATGCCACCTAACTCTTCGTCACCTTTAACCCGCTCAATGTAGACGAAGTTGTTGCCATCTTTCGCCCATAAGCCTTGCTGAGTGGAGAGTAACGAGCCGCCGTACATCGCCTGGGCACGGTAGTTACGCGCCATCTGCTCGCCCTGCGGCGCGACCCATTCACCAATCGCCATCGTCAGTAAGACCAGCGGAATGGCGGTTTTCATCACCGACAGCGCCACCTGCATACGGGTAAAACCAGAAGCCTGCATCACCACCAGTTCGCTGCGCTGCGCCAGCATCCCAAGACCAAGCAACGCCCCAAGCAGAGCCGCCATCGGGAAGAAGATCTGCACATCTTTCGGCACGCTCAGCAAGGTATACATTCCTGCGCCTAACGCGTCGTAACTCCCCTGCCCGGCTTTTTTCAGCTGATCGACAAATTTGATAATGCCCGACAGCGACACCAGCATGAACAGCGTCATCATGATGGTGGTAAAAATAGTTTTACCGATATAGCGGTCAAGTACGCCAAAAGGTTGCATCACACCGCTCCTTTACGCGAAAAACTGGCACGCAGGCGGCGGACCGGCACGGTGTCCCAAAGGTTGAGAACAATCGCCAAAGCCAGATAAATCAGGTTAACGGTCCACATCCACAGTGTCGGGTCCAGCTTACCTTTACCGCCGTTCGATTTCAGGGAGGTCTGGATCAGGAAGAAAAGTAGATACAGCAGCATGGCTGGCAGCATCGACAGTACGCGTCCCTGACGTGGGTTAACCACGCTCAGCGGTACGACCATAAGTGCCATCATAAACACGGTGAATACCAACGTGATACGCCAGTTCAGTTCTGCGCGAGCACGATCGGTGTCAGTGTTCCACAATGTGCGCATGTCCATCTGGTCGGTATCGTTCGGGTCGAGCGCCACCGCCTGGTGACCAATGATCGCCTGATAATCCTGGAAGTCCGTAATGCGGAAATCGCGTAACAGTGCAGTGCCTTCGAAGCGCGTTCCCTGGTTGAGAGTGACGACCTGGGAGCCGTCGCGCAGCTGGGTTAAATGTCCGGAATCGGCCACCACCACAGAAGGACGTGCATTACCTTTTGGTCGAATTTGTGCGAGGAACACATCTTTGAAATCGCTGCCGTCAACGCTTTCGATGAACAGCACCGAGCTGCCATTAGTCGCTTGCTGGAATTGCCCTTGCGCCAGCGCCGCCATGCCAGGGTTCGCTTTCGCTTCTGCTAACACTTCATCCTGATGACGCGATGACCACGGTCCCGCCCACATCACGTTAACCGCCGCGACGATTGCCGTGAATACCGCAAGGATCATTGCCGCTTTCACCAGAACCGCTTTGCTCAGGCCGCAGGCATGCATTACCGTAATTTCACTTTCGGTATACAGTTTGCCCAGCGTCATCAGCAGCCCGAGGAACAGGCTTAATGGCAGGATAAGCTGCGCCATTTCCGGCACGCCCAGCCCGAGAAGGGAGAGCACCAGATTCGCCGGAATATCGCCGTCAACCGCTGCGCCGAGGATCCTCACTAACTTTTGACAGAAGAAGATCAAAAGCAAGATGAAGAGTATCGCCAGCTGGCTTTTGAGCGTCTCCCGCACCAGATATCTTATGATTATCACTTTAAATACGCCCGTAAAAACTCGTCTTTTGCAGGATTTTAGCTTGTTTCATGGCTTAAACGTCATTTATTCTCTTGAGTCGTCGAAATCGTCGCTAAGATAATTATACTCAACGGATTCACCTCTCAGATTTTGTTCTGACGTGCCAATGCCGTAATAACGTTAAGATTAACACGAAGTCATCGCAACAGCGGACATGAGTTACGAAAGCTTGCAATTCTATCTGTAGCCACCGCCGTTGTCTTTAAGATTCAGGAGCGTAGTGCATGGAGTTTAGTGTAAAAAGCGGTAGCCCGGAGAAACAGCGGAGTGCCTGCATCGTCGTGGGCGTCTTCGAACCACGTCGCCTTTCTCCGATTGCAGAACAGCTCGATAAAATCAGCGATGGGTACATCAGCGCCCTGCTACGTCGGGGCGAACTGGAAGGAAAACCGGGGCAGACACTGTTGCTGCACCATGTTCCGAATGTACTTTCCGAGCGAATTCTCCTTATTGGTTGCGGCAAAGAACGTGAGCTGGATGAGCGTCAGTACAAGCAGGTTATTCAGAAAACCATTAATACGCTGAATGATACTGGCTCGATGGAAGCGGTCTGCTTTCTGACTGAACTGCACGTTAAAGGCCGTAACAACTACTGGAAAGTGCGTCAGGCTGTCGAGACAGCAAAAGAGACGCTCTACAGTTTCGAGCAGTTGAAAACGAATAAGAGCGAACCGCGTCGCCCGCTGCGTAAGATGGTGTTCAACGTGCCGACCCGCCGTGAACTGACCAGCGGTGAGCGCGCGATCCAGCACGGTCTGGCGATTGCCGCCGGGATAAAAGCAGCGAAAGATCTCGGTAATATGCCGCCGAATATCTGTAACGCCGCTTATCTCGCCTCTCAGGCGCGCCAGCTGGCTGACAGCTACAGCAAGAATGTCATCACCCGCGTTATCGGCGAACAGCAGATGAAAGAGCTGGGAATGCACTCTTATCTGGCGGTCGGTCAGGGTTCACAAAACGAATCGCTGATGTCGGTGATTGAGTACAAAGGCAACGCGTCGGAAGATGCACGCCCAATCGTGCTGGTGGGTAAAGGTTTAACCTTCGACTCCGGCGGTATCTCCATCAAGCCTTCAGAAGGCATGGATGAGATGAAGTACGATATGTGCGGCGCGGCGGCGGTTTACGGCGTGATGCGTATGGTCGCGGAGCTGCAACTGCCGATTAACGTTATCGGCGTGCTGGCAGGCTGCGAAAACATGCCTGGCGGGCGAGCCTATCGTCCGGGCGATGTGTTAACCACCATGTCCGGTCAAACCGTTGAAGTGCTGAACACCGATGCCGAAGGCCGCCTGGTACTGTGCGACGTGTTAACTTACGTTGAACGTTTTGAGCCGGAAGCAGTGATTGACGTGGCGACGCTGACCGGTGCCTGCGTGATCGCGCTGGGTCATCATATTACTGGTCTGATGGCGAACCATAATCCGCTGGCCCATGAACTGATTGCCGCGTCTGAACAATCCGGTGACCGCGCATGGCGCTTACCGCTGGGTGACGAGTATCAGGAACAACTGGAGTCCAATTTTGCCGATATGGCGAACATTGGCGGTCGTCCTGGTGGGGCGATTACCGCAGGTTGCTTCCTGTCACGCTTTACCCGTAAGTATAACTGGGCTCACCTGGATATTGCAGGAACCGCCTGGCGTTCTGGTAAAGCAAAAGGCGCAACCGGTCGTCCGGTAGCGTTGCTGGCACAGTTCCTGTTAAACCGCGCTGGGTTTAACGGCGAAGAGTAAGTTTGCGTTTTACCCTCACCCTAACCCTCTCCCTAAGGGAGAGGGAACCGATCGAGCGCAATAGAAATTCATTGCTCATCTTTCAGGGTGAGGAATGCAGCAATATTTAAATCCACCACAAGAAGCCCCATATATGAAAAACGCAACGTTCTACCTTCTGGACAATGACACCACCGTCGATGGCTTAAGCGCCGTTGAGCAGTTGGTGTGTGAAATTGCCGCAGAACGTTGGCGCAGTGGTAAGCGCGTACTCATCGCCTGTGAAGATGAAAAGCAGGCTTACCGACTGGATGAAGCCCTGTGGGCACGTCCGGCAGAAAGCTTTGTTCCGCATAATTTAGCGGGAGAAGGACCGCGCGGCGGTGCGCCGGTGGAGATCGCCTGGCCGCAAAAACGCAGCAGCAGCCCGCGCGATATATTGATTAGTCTGCGAACAAGCTTTGCAGATTTTGCCACCGCTTTCACAGAAGTGGTAGACTTCGTTCCTTATGAAGATTCTCTGAAACAACTGGCGCGCGAACGCTATAAAGCCTACCGCGTGGCTGGTTTCAACCTGAATACGGCAACCTGGAAATAATGGAAAAGACATACAACCCACAAGATATCGAACAGCCGCTTTACGAGCACTGGGAAAAGCAGGGCTACTTTAAGCCTAATGGCGATGAAAGCCAGGAAAGTTTCTGCATCATGATCCCGCCGCCGAATGTCACCGGCAGTTTGCATATGGGTCACGCCTTCCAGCAAACCATCATGGATACCATGATCCGCTATCAGCGCATGCAGGGCAAAAACACCCTGTGGCAGGTCGGTACTGACCACGCCGGGATCGCTACCCAGATGGTCGTTGAGCGCAAGATTGCCGCAGAAGAAGGTAAAACCCGTCACGACTACGGCCGCGAAGCTTTCATTGACAAAATCTGGGAATGGAAAGCGGAATCCGGCGGCACCATTACCCGTCAGATGCGCCGTCTCGGCAACTCCGTCGACTGGGAGCGTGAACGCTTCACCATGGACGAAGGCCTGTCCAATGCGGTGAAAGAAGTTTTCGTTCGTCTGTATAAAGAAGACCTGATTTACCGTGGCAAACGCCTGGTAAACTGGGACCCGAAACTGCGTACCGCTATCTCTGACCTGGAAGTGGAAAACCGCGAATCGAAAGGTTCGATGTGGCACATCCGCTATCCGCTGGCTGACGGCGCGAAAACCGCAGACGGTAAAGATTATCTGGTGGTTGCGACCACTCGCCCGGAAACCCTGCTGGGCGATACCGGCGTGGCCGTTAACCCGGAAGATCCGCGTTACAAAGATCTGATTGGCAAATATGTCATTCTACCGCTGGTTAACCGTCGTATTCCGATCGTTGGCGACGAACACGCCGACATGGAAAAAGGCACCGGCTGCGTGAAGATCACCCCAGCGCACGACTTTAACGACTATGAAGTCGGTAAACGTCACGCCCTGCCGATGATCAACATCCTGACCTTTGACGGCGATATCCGTGAAAGCGCCCAGGTGTTCGATACCAAAGGTAACGAATCTGACGTTTATTCCAGCGAAATCCCGGCAGAGTTCCAGAAACTGGAGCGTTTTGCTGCACGTAAAGCCGTCGTTGCTGCGGTTGACGCGCTCGGCCTGCTGGAAGAAATTAAACCGCACGACCTGACCGTTCCTTATGGCGACCGTGGTGGCGTGGTTATCGAACCGATGCTGACCGACCAGTGGTACGTACGTGCCGATGTACTGGCGAAACCGGCAGTTGAAGCGGTTGAGAATGGCGACATTCAGTTCGTACCGAAGCAGTACGAAAACATGTATTTCTCCTGGATGCGCGATATTCAGGACTGGTGTATCTCTCGTCAGCTATGGTGGGGTCACCGTATCCCGGCATGGTATGACGAAGCGGGTAATGTTTATGTTGGCCGCAACGAAGACGAAGTGCGCAAGGAAAATAACCTCGGTGCCGACGTTGCCCTGCGTCAGGACGAAGACGTTCTCGACACCTGGTTCTCTTCTGCGCTGTGGACCTTCTCTACCCTTGGCTGGCCGGAAAATACCGACGCACTGCGCCAGTTCCACCCAACCAGCGTGATGGTATCTGGTTTCGACATCATCTTCTTCTGGATTGCCCGCATGATCATGATGACTATGCACTTCATCAAAGATGAAAATGGCAAACCGCAGGTGCCGTTCCACACTGTTTACATGACCGGTCTGATTCGTGACGACGAAGGCCAGAAGATGTCCAAATCCAAGGGTAACGTTATCGACCCGCTGGATATGGTTGACGGTATTTCGCTGCCAGAACTGCTGGAAAAACGTACCGGCAATATGATGCAGCCGCAGCTGGCGGACAAAATCCGTAAGCGCACCGAGAAACAGTTCCCGAACGGCATTAAGCCGCACGGCACCGATGCCCTGCGCTTCACCCTGGCGGCGCTGGCGTCTACCGGTCGTGACATCAACTGGGATATGAAGCGCCTGGAAGGTTACCGTAACTTCTGTAACAAGCTGTGGAACGCCAGCCGCTTTGTGCTGATGAACACAGAAGATCAGGATTGCGGCTTCAACGGCGGCGAAATGACGCTATCGCTGGCGGACCGCTGGATTCTGGCGGAGTTCAACCAGACCATCAAAGCGTACCGCGAAGCGCTGGACAGCTTCCGCTTCGATATCGCCGCAGGCATTTTGTATGAGTTCACCTGGAACCAGTTCTGTGACTGGTATCTGGAGCTGACCAAGCCGGTAATGAACGGTGGAACAGAAGCCGAACTGCGCGGTACTCGCCATACGCTGGTGACTGTACTGGAAGGTCTGCTGCGCCTCGCGCATCCGATCATTCCGTTCATCACCGAAACCATCTGGCAGCGTGTGAAAGTACTTTGCGGTATCACTGCCGACACCATCATGCTGCAACCGTTCCCGCAGTACGATGCATCTCAGGTTGATGAAGCCGCACTGGCTGATACCGAGTGGCTGAAGCAGGCGATCGTTGCGGTACGTAACATCCGTGCAGAAATGAACATCGCGCCGGGCAAACCGCTGGAGCTGTTGCTTCGTGGTTGCAGCGCGGATGCAGAGCGTCGCGTAAATGAAAACCGTGGCTTCCTGCAAACGCTGGCGCGTCTGGAAAGCATCACCGTGCTGCCTGCCGATGACAAAGGTCCGGTTTCCGTTACCAAGATCATCGACGGCGCAGAGCTGCTGATCCCGATGGCTGGCCTCATCAACAAAGAAGATGAGCTGGCGCGCCTGGCGAAAGAAGTGGCGAAGATCGAAGGTGAAATCAGCCGCATCGAGAACAAGCTGGCAAATGAAGGCTTTGTCGCCCGCGCACCGGAAGCGGTTATCGCGAAAGAGCGTGAGAAGCTGGAAGGTTATGCAGAAGCGAAAGCCAAGCTGATTGAACAGCAGGCTGTTATCGCCGCACTGTAATCAACACAGTGATGAAAACGAAGGCCGGAGCATGCTCCGGCCTTTTTTATCTCTTACAGAAATGGTAAAGAAGGCATAACTCCCCGAGAAATACTGGCTAAGAAGCCTTTATCTGGTTGTTCTTCTTTATTGATTAAAGGAAGGTCATCCAAATCGCCCAGCAAATACGTATTTTTTGCCTGCCAGTCAATCATCCATATTTTCAGCAGTGGATAAGCCAGACCGCCCGTAATCCCGGATATCACCACCAACGCACACATGCGATAAAGCATACCGTGGTACGTTAAAGTTGAGCGAAAACGAATACGCCCATCATTCAGTGACAGGTTGCTCATAAAATGGTTTCGCAACGACACCGTTAAATAACTGGTGCTAACAGCAATCCCAAAATAATAGATTAACTGCGCGATTATCATTTTACGCTGCATTTCCATAAATTGCTGTAAATTCTCAATATCATCATTTGCATACACAGAACTATCATACTCATTTAATATTTGATCGAAGATAATATAACCAGCAACAGTGAGAAAAGGCAATAAAGCTAAAAATGCTAGAATGGCATATTTTATACAATACGTAGTATCTAATTTCACCTTGAAACGATGTATACCAAAACTGGTATTGCTCCAGAGAAAACTCATTACCAGACTATATAAAGTACCATTAAAAATACCAATGGAAACAATACCAACTATTGCCATCAGAACCACAGATATAATAACACTACTTGAACTATTGGCATGTAGCATCTTTGTCGAGATAAAGAAAACAGTCCCCATCCCAATGGCCATTAAAATCGGCAAGAAAAAGGTTACCCACCAGAACCCTTTCAAAGAGCAATTAAAACTAAATCTTACGCCGTTGAGACTGGTCATTAAGGCCTGATAACGCAGTCCTTTGGCTGCCATAAATATAAGCAAAACCAACAGTAACAAAGTCAAAACACAGCCAACAAGCGGCATATCTGCTGACACTGTCATTAAGATTGCGAAATAGAAAAAAACAAAAACAAGACAACTAACAAAAACATTCCCACCGGTAATTCCATAAGAAAATCGTTGTCCGTTAACTTCCATATTAGCATAAAGATAACGCTTACATTTCATTAATGCCCATGGTAAATAGATACCTAGCGTTATAATCGTTAACAACACATTCACCACACAAATAAGAAAATATCTCTCACCTGTACCATGAAAAACAAAAGAATGGGACGGAACATCCATTTCATTAATAACTTGAGCCATAAAAATTCCCTGAATTAAAAAATCCATTGATATAATTTATAGATACAGACAGTAAAATGTTCTGCCACGTTACAATACTCTTATCAGTAATAGGCTGGCAAAAACTTTATTGCTTTATAAGACGCTTGCGCACGTAAGAAGAGAGTGGTATTAAACAAATGTATAATTACTTTATTTTTATTGGGTTAAACTATGAATAACATTGCGCCGCAATCACCTGTAATGCGTCGCCTGACGCTGCAGGATAATCCTGCTATCGCCCGCGTCATTCGTCAGGTATCCGCCGAATACGGTCTTACCGCTGATAAAGGCTACACCGTCGCCGATCCGAATCTTGACGAGCTGTATCAAGTGTATAGTCAGCCTGGCCATGCATATTGGGTGGTTGAGTACGAGGGTGAAGTGGTCGGCGGCGGTGGGATAGCGCCATTAACAGGTAGTGAAGCGGACATTTGCGAACTGCAGAAAATGTACTTTCTTCCCGCCATTCGCGGTAAAGGGCTGGCAAAAAAACTGGCCTTAATGGCGATGGAGCAGGCGCGAGAAATGGGTTTCAAACGCTGCTATCTGGAAACGACCGCTTTTTTGAAAGAAGCGATTGGTTTATATGAACATTTAGGTTTTCAACATATCGACTATGCACTTGGCTGCACGGGCCATGTTGATTGTGAAGTGCGGATGTTGCGCGAACTCTGAAAAAATGCCCGCTAGTATGTGCTATCGGGCATTTTAATCAATTAATTAGTGGCGAACCCCGTCATCGTCTTCATCGACAAAATCTTCATCGTCGCCATCTTCGCCGTTAGGATCTTCAAAGTAAGTGCCCCAACCGTCGTACTCAACGTCAAATTTCTCCGCCAGCGTCATCAGTTGTTCAACCTGGGCATCGATCAGATCGGCATTCAACGCGCACTCGCTGAGGATGTCGCAGCAAATCACGATATCACCATCTTCAACTTCCAGCTCTTCTGGATCGGTCACTTCGTAACCGAGTTTAAACGCTTCAACTGCCGCTTTTTCCAGAGTTTCCAGATCGTCTGCGGAAAGATGGTGTTCGATGGTGTACAGCGCGTCCGGATCGCTGCCATCTTCCAGTAATTCTTCAATAATCAAACGTGTTTCTTCACGCTGTTCTTCCAGTTGTTCCGGGTTTGCCATGGCTCATTCCTCTTAATGTCCTGCCGATACTCTTATTGTCACACACCACTGACATTGCCTCCACCTTTGTGATAAAGATTTATGCTTTAGACTTGCAAATGAATAATCATCCATATAAACTGAATTTTAATTCATTGAGGCGTTAGCCACAGGAGGGATCTATGTCCGGGTTTTATCATAAGCATTTCCTGAAATTACTCGATTTCACGCCAGCTGAACTTAACAGCCTGCTGCAGTTAGCCGCGAAGCTGAAAGCTGATAAGAAAAGCGGTAAAGAAGAAGCCAAACTCACTGGTAAAAACATCGCGCTCATCTTCGAAAAAGACTCGACCCGTACCCGATGCTCTTTCGAAGTTGCCGCATATGACCAGGGTGCTCGCGTTACTTATCTCGGCCCAAGCGGTAGTCAGATTGGTCATAAAGAGTCGATTAAAGACACTGCCCGCGTGCTTGGTCGCATGTATGACGGTATTCAGTATCGCGGCTATGGTCAGGAGATTGTCGAAACACTGGCGGAATACGCTGGCGTGCCGGTATGGAACGGCCTGACCAATGAGTTTCACCCCACGCAGTTGCTGGCGGATCTCCTCACCATGCAGGAGCATTTACCCGGTAAAGCATTCAACGAAATGACGCTGGTCTATGCAGGTGACGCACGTAACAACATGGGCAATTCGATGCTCGAAGCTGCGGCGCTTACCGGTCTGGATTTGCGTCTGGTCGCGCCACAGGCATGCTGGCCAGAAGCTGCGCTGGTTACGAAATGCCGCGCCCTGGCACAACAAAATGGCGGGAATATTACGCTGACGGAAGATGTAGCTAAAGGAGTTGAAGGTGCTGACTTTATCTATACCGATGTATGGGTGTCGATGGGTGAAGCAAAAGAAAAATGGGCTGAACGCATTGCATTACTGCGTGATTATCAGGTGAACAGCAAGATGATGCAGTTGACCGGTAACCCGGAGGTCAAATTCCTCCACTGCCTGCCCGCGTTTCATGACGACCAGACGACGCTTGGTAAGAAAATGGCGGAAGAGTTTGGCCTACATGGCGGAATGGAAGTGACTGATGAGGTCTTCGAATCTGCCGCCAGCATTGTTTTTGATCAGGCGGAAAACCGCATGCATACCATCAAAGCGGTGATGGTCGCGACGCTCAGTAAATTAAATAATTAATATCTCTATAAAGATGCCGGGAAATACAAAAACATCCCGGCATCACATTATTTTATGCAGTGATAGTTTTTTCTTCCAGCCAAATTTTTCTATTGCTATACGTAAATTTTCCGGAGGATTTAGTGTATTTAAACGCTGTTGGTCAATATATGGCGATACATTAACCTTCGATTTAAAGATAGTTGCATCATTCTAAATCTAAGTTTGAATTCATTATTCAGTTTTTCTTTGATAACATTATCTGGTTGATTCTTCAAAATTTCCTTATTAGATTCCTCATCATTTAAATCATATTTTAAATTATCAAAATAATTTTTTTCGCCCTCATAACTCTTAAGTAACCGAGGAAAGTACCAGTTAATCATCTCAGTGTTTTTCATAAAAAAATCATTCAAAAAAATATCATTAACTAAAATGCTGACAGGTACTTTATTAAATAGTGACTCAACATTATTAAATATCCTTTGTATTAAATATGTTTTTTCTAGATTGCTTAAGTTAAAATCATTGACATATACAACCAACTTTTTCCAAATCAACTCCTGTAATTCAGGGCTATTTTTATAGGGTTCTTTATCGAGATTGAAAAATAATGTCTCAGCTACTTTAGACTGATCGCAGAGAAAATTAATATGATTTATTACGAAGCATGCATGCTCTATCTTTGCAGAATCATCAAAATATTGCATGCTTTTATTAAAACACCACTCCAGTATTTTTACATCATTATTATATGGCAATTCTAAAAAAGTCACCAACATCGAATGGATGACCGGTGTAAGGTTAACCTTTGCATCATCTAAGGAATCAATAAGAATATGAGACAGGTTAATCATGATGTCATTAATTTCATTGTTACCTTCTTTGTCATTATCAATTCCGTGATCATTTAATTCGTAGAGCTTATCTATTTCTTCAAGTATACCATTTTCGCCCAGTAAGTATGAAATCGATTCATCACATACATGAGGCATTAATAGCAGATGTTCGTTCCTTATTGCTAATAAGGATTTATTCAATGCTTTTTCTAATAAATCCGTAATCGTAGAATCAACTGAACCTTTACAACTCACCTGCGAGTTATTTAAGTCCTGCGAGTTATTTAACTCCTGAGAATCATTTAAATCCTGCGAATTATTTAACTCCTGCGAATTATTTAACTCCTGTATATTATTTAACTTCTGTAAATTATTTAACTTCTGATGATTATTTAATAGACGAGCTATTTCCTTGTTAGCTTCGCGTTGGTAACACGCCAGAATCTTGTTAGTAATCAGGTGTAATGAACTCTCATCTTTTCTTTCAAAGGACTTCCCTTCATAACGATTAGTCGAACCATCAGATTGTTGAAATATAATAGCCGTATGTCCTTGACGAGTCCCCATAGTAGTGATAGTGGAAAGTGTAATTTCTATTTCCACCTTAGATAAATCCGCTCGTTCCCCTTCAGGATTATTCATAACAAACTTCATTATCTCACTGCCATCATTATTTTTGATATAAGATGAGGACTCAATATGAGCCATCATATTTCTTCCCGCTTCGTTGGAGCGTTTGCTAAAATCCACATAACCAAGGGTAAATATTTTTACCAAAAACTCCAAAAATGTCTTAGGATCAAGGATATTTCTTCTGCTATCCTGCCCCCCGGCAATACGGGCAAAATTATTCATTCCAACACGCCAGGTATTTAAAACTTCACTTTTTTGTTTAAAATTGTCGGCTAATGTAATGTGTTGAGAATAATTCAAATCTGATATTTTGCTCATGACGAACTCCTTGAGTTAATAAGAACGTCTAAGCATTACAAATTTTACTCACAAAAAAATATCAAAAAACGCTCTTTTCACAAACTCGCCGTAAACCTGGAGTTATTTACGGCGAAAAGTCATCACGCCATCAGCATCTTCACTACTGCTTTGCGAACCCGGGCTGGCGCGCCCACTGCGCACAGCGGTTTATGCACTTCCCCCGGATAAAACACAACAAAATCACCTTCATTAAGGATAACTGTTTTCTCATCAACGCCTTCCGGCAAAAATGCGATGTCTTTATCAGCTAACCAGTCGGTATCCGGCGTACCTGCAGGTTGTGTGCTGAAGGTCATGCCTTCCTGACCTTTTAACACAATCTGAATGTCGAGATAGCGGGCATGGTACTCCGCACGGCGAGCTTCGTACG
Source organism: Escherichia sp. WS338 (assembly GCF_046486405.1). Lineage (NCBI taxonomy): Bacteria > Pseudomonadati > Pseudomonadota > Gammaproteobacteria > Enterobacterales > Enterobacteriaceae > Escherichia > Escherichia sp. WS338. The sequence goes on from NZ_JBJQLL010000006.1 coordinate 71,988, forward strand.
GCTCGGTCATATCTTCCGAGATAAGATAAAACAGACGATTGCCTTCGATATCGTGCTTGCCCTTGGGCGTTTCTGCCGTAACGTTTGCTTTGATATGCTCAATCGCCTGGCGTAACTCTTGGGGTAGCCACGGCTGAAGATTATGAATATTTCCGATGATCATCTTTTCCACTCCTTAATTAAAACAATGTTTCATTTCTATCGTTATACGAAAAGATGATCAATTCCGCCAGCCTTAACGCGTGAATTATTGTCTTATCACAACTTATCGGCAGGCGCGTTCCCGCCTTTCGGATCAAGGCCAGCATCACTCCTTGAGAAGAGTTTTTATCGCTTCCCCCGCCAGGGCAGCTGTTGCACAGAGTTGTTCGATGGAGTGCCCCTCCCGTGCCTTCGCAGAAAGCCCTGACATCACGGTACTCATAAAATCAGTCACACATTGTGCGCTTTGTGGATGCCGCCTGGCGATATAGTCATAAATGGTCGTTTCTGCGGCGTGATAATATTGAATGGCAATATCACGCGCTTGTGGATCATGACTATGAATACCTTCAAGAACCATACAGCCAGCGCAGCCGCCGTTTTGGCTATATCTGCACGCCGCTTCTTTTAATACCTCAACCAGGCACTCGCCTACCGGACGATCATCACGAAGAATATCGGCAAGCGGAATAGCTTCCGTACCGACATATTCATTGAGTACACGGCTAAATAACCCAGCCTTACTGCCAAAAGCCGCGTAGAGGCTCGGGGGGTTAATACCAAGATAATCAGTAACTTCAGCAACACTGACAGCATCGAAACCTTTTTGATGAAAAAGCACTTTTGCCGCAGAGACTGCCTGATCAGGAGCGAAACGTCTGGGGCGACCTGGAACACGAGATTGTTTTTTAGTGACCATTACAAAACTTGTTGACAGAAAGTTAAAACAGTTTTGTAATGCATGTTACATAATAAATCAAGGAGTCCTTATGGGCGCTTTTACCGGTAAGACAGTTCTCCTCCTCGGTGGCAGCCGTGGAATCGGTGCCGCTATCGTACGTCGTTTCGTCACCGATGGGGCCAATGTACGATTCACCTATGCGGGGTCGAAAGATGCCGCTGAACGCCTGGCACAAGAGACTGGAGCGACAGCAGTATTCACAGATAGTGCTGACAGAGACGCTGTCATTGATGTCGTTCGTAAGAGCGGCGCATTGGATATCCTGGTGGTAAATGCAGGTATTGGCGTCTTTGGCGATGCCCTGGAATTAAATGCCGACGATATTGATCGCCTTTTCAAAATCAATATTCATGCTCCTTATCATGCCTCTGTTGAAGCCGCCCGGCAGATGCCCGAAGGCGGGCGTATCTTAATCATCGGCTCCGTGAATGGCGATCGTATGCCTGTTGCAGGCATGGCTGCTTATGCCGCCAGTAAATCTGCCCTGCAAGGCATGGCACGCGGGCTGGCCCGTGATTTTGGACCGCGAGGGATCACCATTAACGTCGTCCAGCCTGGGCCAATTGATACCGACGCTAATCCCGCCAACGGGCCAATGCGCGATATGTTGCATAGTTTTATGGCCATCAAAAGACATGGGCAACCGGAAGAGGTCGCTGGTATGGTCGCATGGTTAGCAGGGCCAGAAGCCAGTTTTGTTACCGGCGCGATGCATACCATTGATGGCGCGTTTGGCGCATAACCGACTACGCTCAATTAAGCCCAGCCATTATCCATGATGTCTGGGTTTTGTTTACTAACGTCGTCCCCCTAAAAGCGGCTCCCGGTAAATATAAATCTTCTGTTCATGTCGTAAATCTTGAGGATAACCAAATGGTAGAAAGAACCGCTGTTTTCCCTGCTGGCCGACATTCACTGTATGCTGAGCATCGTTATTCTGCGGCTATTCGTTCCGGCGATTTGCTGTTTGTTTCCGGGCAAGTAGGAAGTCGAGAGGACGGAACACCAGAACCCGATTTTCAGCAACAAGTCAGACTGGCCTTTGATAATTTGCATGCGACCCTGGCAGCTGCGGGATGCACTTTTGACGATATCATTGATGTTACGAGCTTTCATACCGATCCGGAAAAACAATTTGAAGACATCATGACGGTGAAAAATGAAATATTTAGCGCCCCACCTTATCCAAACTGGACGGCGGTGGGTGTTACCTGGCTGGCAGGCTTTGATTTTGAAATTAAAGTGATAGCGCGTATCCCTGAGCTATAAGCAATAGTGTTAGCCGTTCGTTTTCACCCTCCGCCCTATAAGTCGGATGAATGGAATAAAATGCATTTCTGATTGCGTGAAAATGAAAAAGAAAAAAGCAGGAAATGTCTGCAATTATTGATACCGAACGACACTTCCCCTCCAGAATCATAGAAAATAAAAATGCATATATTTTGACTTTTAATTCAAATAAACCGTTTGCGCTGACAAAATATTGCATCAAATGCTTGCACCGCTTCTGGCTATGAGTATAATGCCGGACAATTTGCCGGGAGGATGTATGGTTCAGTGTGTTCGACATTTTGTCTTACCGCGTCTGAAAAAAGACGCTGGCCTGCCGTTTTTCTTCCCGTTGATCACCCATTCCCAGCCCCTCAATCGAGGGGCTTTTTTTTGCCCAGGCGTCAGGAGATAAAAGATGGCTAATCCGCTATATCAGAAACATATCATTTCCATAAACGACCTTAGTCGCGATGACCTTAATCTGGTGCTGGCGACAGCGGCGAAACTGAAAGCAAACCCGCAACCAGAGCTGTTGAAGCACAAAGTCATTGCCAGCTGTTTCTTCGAAGCCTCTACCCGTACCCGCCTCTCTTTCGAAACTTCCATGCACCGCCTGGGTGCCAGCGTGGTGGGCTTCTCCGACAGCGCCAATACATCACTGGGTAAAAAAGGCGAAACGCTGGCCGATACCATTTCGGTTATCAGCACTTACGTCGATGCGATAGTGATGCGTCATCCGCAGGAAGGGGCGGCGCGCCTGGCCACCGAATTTTCTGGCAATGTACCGGTACTGAATGCCGGTGATGGCTCCAACCAACATCCGACGCAAACCTTGCTGGACTTATTCACCATTCAGGAAACCCAGGGGCGTCTGGACAATCTCCACGTCGCAATGGTTGGTGACCTGAAATATGGCCGCACCGTTCACTCCCTGACTCAGGCGTTAGCGAAGTTCGACGGCAACCGTTTTTACTTCATCGCGCCGGACGCGCTGGCAATGCCGCAATACATCCTTGATATGCTCGATGAAAAAGGGATCGCCTGGAGTCTGCACAGCTCTATTGAAGAAGTGATGGCGGAAGTAGACATCCTGTACATGACTCGCGTGCAAAAAGAGCGTCTGGACCCGTCCGAGTACGCCAACGTGAAAGCGCAGTTTGTTCTTCGCGCCAGCGATCTCCACAACGCCAAAGCCAATATGAAAGTGCTGCATCCGCTGCCGCGTGTTGATGAGATTGCGACGGATGTGGATAAAACGCCTCACGCCTGGTACTTCCAGCAAGCAGGCAACGGGATTTTCGCTCGCCAGGCGTTACTGGCACTGCTTCTGAATCGCGATCTGGTACTGTAAGGGGAAATAGAGATGACACACGATAATAAATTGCAGGTTGAAGCTATTAAACGCGGCACGGTAATTGACCATATCCCCGCCCAGATCGGTTTTAAGCTGTTGAGTCTGTTCAAGCTGACCGAAACGGATCAGCGGATCACCATTGGTCTGAACCTGCCTTCTGGCGAGATGGGCCGCAAAGATCTGATCAAAATCGAAAATACCTTTTTGAGTGAAGATCAGGTAGATCAACTGGCATTGTATGCACCGCAAGCCACGGTTAACCGTATCGACAACTATGAAGTGGTTGGCAAATCGCGCCCCAGTCTGCCGGAGCGCATCGACAATGTGCTGGTCTGCCCGAACAGCAACTGTATCAGCCATGCCGAACCGGTTTCATCCAGCTTTGCCGTGCGAAAACGCGCCAATGACATCGCGCTCAAATGCAAATACTGTGAAAAAGAGTTTTCCCATAATGTGGTGCTGGCCAATTAATTGCGGTTGGTAATAAAAGTCTGGCTCCCTATAATGAGCCAGACTTTTTACCGCTGTAATAAAGGAGAAATCATGAGCAAAACTATCGCGACGGAAAATGCACCGGCAGCTATCGGTCCTTACGTACAGGGCGTTGATCTGGGCAATATGATCATCACCTCCGGTCAGATCCCGGTAAATCCGAAAACGGGTGAAGTCCCGGCAGACGTCGCTGCACAGGCACGTCAGTCGCTGGATAACGTAAAAGCAATCGTCGAAGCCGCTGGCCTGAAAGTGGGCGACATCGTTAAAACTACCGTGTTTGTGAAAGATCTGAACGACTTCGCAACCGTTAATGCTACCTACGAAGCCTTCTTCACCGAACACAACGCCACCTTCCCGGCACGTTCTTGCGTTGAAGTAGCCCGTCTGCCGAAAGACGTGAAGATTGAGATCGAAGCGATCGCTGTTCGTCGCTAATCTTGATGGAAATCCGGGCTATCATGCCCGGATTAAGTCTGATGACAAAAGCAAAATCGCCTGATGCGCTACGCTTATCAGGCCTACGTGATTCCTGCAATTTATTGAATTTGTAGACCGGATTAGGCGGTTACGCCGCATCCGGCATGAACAAAGCTCACTTTGTCTGCAATCTGATTCCGGGCCACCATGCCCAGTTTATTCTTTACTGCCAACCGTAACGACGGCTATAGAACCCTTTCACCAACTGGGTTAACGTCATATACCCTGCCAGAATCGCAACCAGCCACGGGAAATAGCTCAACGGCAGCGCCTGCAGCTGCAGATAACTGGCCAGCGGTGAAAACGGCAATACGATCCCGACAATCATCACGATCACGGTCATGATCATTAACGGCCACGATGCACAGCTCTGAATAAACGGTACACGACGGGTGCGGATCATATGCACAATCAGCGTTTGCGACAGTAATCCCACCACAAACCAGCCCGACTGGAACAGCGTTTGCGTTTCCGGCGTGTTGGCATGGAATACCCACCACATCAGGCAAAACGTCAGAATATCGAAGATCGAGCTGATCGGTCCGAAGAAGATCATAAAGCGCCCCAGATCCGCCGGATTCCAACGCTGCGGCTTTTGAATTTGCTCGTCGTCGACGTTATCAAACGGGATCGCCACCTGTGACACATCGTACAGCAGGTTCTGAATAAGCAAGTGTAACGGCAACATCGGCAGGAAGGGCAAGAAAGCACTCGCCACCAGCACGCTGAACACATTACCGAAGTTAGAGCTCGCCGTCATTTTGATGTATTTCAGCATGTTGGCGAAAGTGCGACGTCCCTCAATAACCCCCTCTTCCAGCACCATCAGGCTTTTTTCCAGCAGGATGATATCAGCCGCTTCACGGGCAATATCTACCGCGCCGTCCACAGAAATGCCGATATCCGCAGCACGTAAGGCGGGCGCATCATTAATACCATCGCCCATAAAGCCAACCACATGCCCTTCGCGCTTCAGTAAGGTCACAATGCGTTCTTTATGCATCGGCGTCAGGCGAGCAAACAGCGTGGTGCGCTGTGCGAGATTTGCCAGTTCGTCGTCAGATAGCGTTTCAATATCACTACCAATGACCACCTCTCCCGCGTCCAGCCCCACTTCATGGCACACTTTCGCTGCAACTAACTCACTGTCGCCAGTAAGGATTTTTACGGTAATTCCACTCGCTTTTAATGCCTTCAGTGCCGGAGCAGTTGTCTCTTTGGGCGGATCAAGGAAAGCAATATATCCTTCGAGGATCAGGTCGGATTCATCCGCCCGCTGGTAATCTCCTTCACGCGCTGGCAGGTATTTCGTCGCCACCGCAACCACGCGCAGCCCCTGACGATTCAGCGTATCAGTAACCCGCTTAATCTTACGCAGCATGATGTCATCGAGCGGCACAATCTCGCCATTGTGACGCACCTGCGAACACACATTGAGGATTTCCTGCAATGCACCTTTGCAAACCAGCTGATGGTGTTCGGTATTTTCTGCCACTACCACCGACATCCGACGACGCTCGAAATCAAACGGAATCTCATCAATTTTTTGCCAACGGCTGGCCAGCGAACGCGCTGACTCTTCATCCGTACCTTCGAGCACCGCGGTATCAAGCAGGTTTTTAAGTCCGGTCTGGTAATGACTGTTCAACCACGCGCTATGCAGCACGCGTTCGCTGGTTTTACCGGAGATATCGGTATGATTCTCCAGCACAATTTTATCCTGTGTCAGGGTGCCGGTTTTATCAGTGCACAGAATATCCATTGCGCCAAAGTTCTGAATGGCATCCAGATGCTTGACGATCACTTTCTGTTTCGACAGCTTTACTGCGCCGCGCGCCAGCGTCGAGGTAACAATCATCGGCAACATTTCTGGCGTTAAGCCTACCGCGACCGAAAGCGCAAACAGTGCCGCTTCCCACCAGTCGCCTTTGGTGTAACCGTTGATAAGCAACACCACCGGAGCCATCACCAGCATAAAGCGAATCAGCAGCATACTGACGCGGCTAATCCCTTGCTGAAAGGCATTCGGCTCGCTTTCCTGCTCACTAACACGCCCCGCCAGTTGACCAAACCAGGTATTGGCCCCTGTGGCAATCACCATTGCTTGTGCCGTACCGCTCACCACGGTGGTGCCCATAAAACACAGGGTGTCGCACTCCAGCGGATTGCTGTGCTCCGGCTGGCGAGTAGTAGCGGCTTTTTCCACGGGCAGAGACTCACCGGTTAACGACGCCTGAGCGACGAACAGATCCCGCGCCTGCAAGATACGTAAATCTGCCGGGATCATATCCCCCGCCGCCAGTTTTATAATATCGCCGGGCACCAGCTGGTCGATCGGGATCTCCAGCCAGCCATTTTCGCCTTTGTCGTTAATTACGCGCAGCACCGTCGCGGTATTGCTGACCATCGCTTTCAGGGCATCTGCCGCTTTAGTGGAACGTGCTTCCTGAATAAAGTTCAGCAACGTAGAAATAGCGACCATTAGCGCGATAACGCCCGCGGCAAATAAATCTTCCGTGGCGTAAGAAATAGCGCCGAGAATGGTGAGTAAAATATTAAAGGGGTTGCGATAGCAGACCCATAAATGTACCCACCACGGCGACGGTTGTTGTGCGGGTAATTTATTTTCACCATGTTGTTCGCGGGCAGATTCCACTTCCGCCTGATTTAATCCTTCCGGATGGGTGTCGAACGTTTTCCACAATTCTTCTTCGGGCATCACCGCCATTTTCAGGCAATGCGCACTTAAGGACGGCGGGACCGCCGTATTCACTGTCTGCTGCGCGCCAGGCAATGGATCGCGATGAACCAGACGGGAAGGTAAATGGCGAATGAACCGGGTAAAAATTTCTTTAAACATAAGGAGTCCCTCCGTACTGTCTGAAACAGTACAGAAATGTCTTCGGCGTGGCGAAGCCTTACCTGAAGGTAATAAAGATGAGCTGGGACGTTAAAACGTCACGGCCTTACGCATCCGGTAACGCCGTGAAAAGACGGGCTTACCGGAAAAGTTTTAATCTCCGTCGAGGGAGAGGCGTGGGATCAGGTTCCATATAACCTCCGGTAAGTGAAAAAAGTGCCGCAAATAATAAGGAGAATCCAATAATATTCGTAGCATCTATGGCGATATAATACCTGCTGGCAACTAAACCAACGATAAACCAGACTTTACCCATTGCTGAATGCACGGGTAAAGTTAGGCTCAAATAATTAAACAACACGTTACGGGACAACAGGATGCAAAATCGGCTGACCATCAAAGACATCGCGCGCTTAAGCGGCGTGGGGAAATCTACGGTTTCCCGGGTGCTGAATAACGAAAGCGGCGTGAGCCAGCGCACGCGCGAGCGTGTTGAAGCAGTGATGAATCAGCATGGATTTTCCCCTTCCCGCTCTGCGCGCGCTATGCGTGGTCAAAGCGATAAAGTGGTCGCCATCATTGTTACCCGTCTGGATTCGTTGTCAGAAAATCTCGCCGTTCAAACCATGCTGCCAGCGTTCTATGAACAAGGTTACGACCCAATCATGATGGAAAGTCAGTTTTCCCCGCAATTAGTTGCCGAACATTTGGGGGTGCTGAAACGGCGTAATATCGACGGCGTAGTGCTGTTCGGTTTTACCGGCATAACAGAAGAAATGTTAGCCCACTGGCAGTCATCGCTGGTTCTGCTGGCGCGTGACGCAAAAGGCTTTGCTTCGGTCTGTTATGACGACGAAGGGGCAATCAAGATCCTGATGCAACGGCTGTATGACCAGGGGCATCGTAATATCAGTTATCTCGGCGTGCCGCATAGTGACGTGACGACCGGGAAGCGACGTCACGAAGCCTACCTGGCGTTCTGCAAAGCGCATAAACTGCATCCCGTTGCCGCTCTGCCAGGCCTTGCTATGAAGCAAGGCTATGAGAACGTAGCAAAAGTGATTACGCCTGAAACTACCGCCTTACTGTGCGCAACCGACACGCTGGCACTTGGCGCAAGTAAATACCGGCAAGAGCAACGCATCGACACCTTGCAACTGGCGAGCGTCGGTAATACGCCATTAATGAAATTCCTCCATCCGGAGATCGTCACCGTAGATCCTGGTTACGCCGAAGCTGGACGCCAGGCGGCCTGCCAATTGATCGCACAGGTAACCGGGCGCAGCGAACCGCAACAAATCATCATCCCCGCCACCCTGTCCTGATCGTTTCCTGAACGATAAATTGTGATCTTCGCTGCGTTTCGGGAACGTTCCCGTTTTTAAATTTTTCCGCGCAATATATTCTGCAGCCAACCAAAAATGTCATCTGCCATGGGGCTTTATGATGAGCAAAATAAACCAAACGGATATCGATCGGTTGATTGAACTGGTCGGCGGGCGCGGCAATATTGCGACGGTGAGCCACTGTATTACTCGCCTGCACTTTGTCCTCAACCAACCGGCCAATGCCAGACCGAAAGAAATTGAGCAACTCCCCATGGTGAAAGGCTGTTTCACCAATGCCGGGCAATTTCAGGTGGTGATTGGCACCAACGTGGGTGATTACTATCAAGCACTAATAGCGTCAACCGGACAGGCGCAGGTTGATAAAGAGCAGGTAAAAAAAGCCGCCCGGCAGAATATGAAATGGCATGAGCAGTTGATCTCTCATTTCGCGGAGATCTTCTTCCCGTTGCTGCCCGCGTTGATTAGCGGCGGTTTGATCCTCGGTTTTCGCAATGTGATCGGCGATTTGCCCATGAGCAACGGTCAAACGCTGGCGCAAATGTACCCTTCCCTGCAAACGATCTACGATTTTCTGTGGTTGATCGGTGAAGCGATCTTCTTCTACCTGCCGGTCGGGATTTGCTGGTCAGCGGTGAAAAAAATGGGCGGCACGCCGATCCTTGGTATCGTGCTTGGCGTGACACTGGTTTCCCCCCAGCTGATGAACGCTTATCTGCTCGGGCAGCAGCTGCCGGAAGTGTGGGACTTTGGCATGTTCAGCATCGCCAAAGTGGGCTATCAGGCGCAGGTGATCCCGGCACTGTTAGCCGGGCTGGCGCTGGGCGTTATTGAAACTCGCCTTAAACGCATCGTACCGGATTACCTCTATCTGGTGGTGGTGCCCGTCTGTTCGCTGATCCTCGCGGTGTTCCTCGCCCATGCGCTGATTGGTCCGTTTGGTCGCATGATTGGCGATGGCGTTGCCTTTGCGGTACGTCACCTGATGACCGGCAGCTTTGCTCCGATTGGTGCGGCATTGTTTGGCTTCCTGTACGCGCCGCTGGTGATCACCGGCGTACACCAGACCACCCTTGCTATTGATTTGCAGATGATTCAAAGCATGGGTGGCACGCCAGTGTGGCCGCTGATTGCGCTGTCGAATATCGCTCAGGGCTCCGCCGTGATAGGCATTATCATTTCCAGCCGCAAGCACAATGAACGCGAGATCTCCGTGCCTGCCGCTATCTCCGCCTGGCTTGGGGTCACTGAGCCTGCAATGTACGGCATCAACCTGAAATATCGCTTCCCGATGCTGTGCGCGATGATTGGTTCTGGTCTGGCAGGATTGCTATGCGGCCTGAACGGCGTTATGGCGAATGGCATCGGCGTAGGCGGCCTGCCGGGAATTCTCTCGATTCAACCGAGCTACTGGCAGGTGTTTGCGCTGGCAATGGCTATCGCCATCATCATCCCGATTGTACTCACCTCGTTTATCTATCAGCGGAAATACCGCCTGGGCACGCTGGACATTGTTTAATTTTCTTCGGGGCGCAATTGCGCCCCCTCGCATTTGCAGGAATAACGTAATGACTAATCTTCCCCACTGGTGGCAAAACGGCGTTATCTACCAGATTTATCCAAAGAGTTTTCAGGACACCACGGGTAGCGGCACCGGCGATTTACGTGGCGTTATCCAACGCCTGGACTATCTGCATAAACTGGGCGTTGATGCCATCTGGCTAACCCCCTTTTATGTCTCTCCGCAGGTCGATAACGGTTACGATGTAGCGAACTATACGGCGATTGATCCCACCTACGGCACGCTGGACGATTTTGACGAACTGGTGACGCAGGCAAAATCGCGCGGGATTCGTATCATTCTCGATATGGTGTTTAACCATACCTCTACCCAACATGCCTGGTTTCGCGAGGCGCTGAACAAAGAAAGCCCTTACCGCCAGTTTTATATCTGGCGCGATGGCGAACCAGAAACGCCACCGAACAACTGGCGTTCAAAATTTGGCGGTAGTGCGTGGCGCTGGCATGCGGAAAGCGAACAGTACTATTTGCATCTCTTTGCACCAGAACAGGCGGATCTCAACTGGGAGAATCCAGCGGTACGCGCAGAGCTGAAAAAAGTCTGTGAGTTCTGGGCCGATCGTGGGGTCGACGGGTTGCGCCTGGATGTGGTGAATCTGATCTCCAAAGACCCGCGTTTCCCTGAAGACCTGGATGGCGACGGGCGTCGCTTCTACACCGACGGGCCACGAGCACACGAGTTTTTGCACGAGATGAACCGCGATGTGTTTACGCCACGCGGGTTAATGACCGTAGGTGAAATGTCCTCCACCAGCCTTGAGCATTGCCAGCGATACGCGGCACTGACAGGCAGTGAATTGTCGATGACCTTTAATTTTCATCACCTGAAGGTCGATTATCCCGGTGGTGAAAAATGGACGCTGGCTAAACCTGACTTTGTGGCGTTGAAAACATTGTTCCGCCACTGGCAACAAGGAATGCACAACGTGGCATGGAATGCCTTGTTCTGGTGTAACCACGATCAGCCGCGCATTGTTTCTCGCTTTGGTGATGAAGGTGAATACCGCGTGCCTGCGGCAAAAATGCTGGCGATGGTGCTGCATGGCATGCAGGGAACGCCGTATATCTACCAGGGCGAAGAGATTGGCATGACCAACCCGCATTTCACGCGCATTACTGACTATCGCGACGTGGAGAGCCTCAATATGTTTGCCGAGCTGCGCAACGATGGTCGTGATGCCGACGAGTTATTGGCAATCCTCGCCAGTAAATCCCGTGACAACAGTCGCACACCCATGCAATGGAGCAACGGCGATAATGCCGGGTTTACGGCTGGCGAACCGTGGATTGGCCTGGGCGATAACTATCAGGAAATCAACGTAGAAGCAGCGCTGGCCGATGAGTCCTCGGTGTTTTACACCTACCAAAAGTTAATCGCACTGCGTAAGCAAGAAGCCGTCCTGACATGGGGCGATTACCAGGATCTGCTGCCAAACAGCCCTGTATTGTGGTGCTATCGCCGTGAGTGGAAGGGGCAAACCTTACTGGTCATTGCCAACCTTAGCCGTGAGACCCAACCCTGGCAGCCAGGGAAAATGCTCGGCAACTGGCAGCTTGTGATGCATAACTACGAAGAAGCCTCACCACAACCCTGTGCCATGACTTTACGGCCTTTTGAGGCTGTCTGGTGGTTACAGAAGTAAGTATCCGCTAAGCCCCGGTAATACTGGTCATTCCGGGGTTTTGCCTTTCAGCATGTTGATTTTATAATCAAAAAATTCATTAAAAAATTTACATAACGCTGTAGCGCCCGTCATCCGTACGCTCTGCTTTTTACTTTGAGCTACATCAAAAAAAGTTCAAACATCCTTGATGCAAAGCACTATATATAGACTTTAAAATGCGTCCCGACCCAATATGTTGTATTAATCGACTATAATTGCTACTACAACTCCCCACGAAAAAGGTGCGGCGTTGTGGATAAGCGGATGGCGATTGCGGAAAGCGCCGGAAAACGAAACGAAAAAACCGGAAAACACCTTTCCCAATTTCTGTGGATAACCTGTTCTTAAAAATATGGAGCGATCATGACACCGCATGTGATGAAACGAGACGGCTGCAAAGTGCCGTTTAAATCAGAGCGCATCAAAGAAGCGATTCTGCGTGCAGCTAAAGCAGCGGAAGTCGATGATGCAGATTATTGCGCCACTGTTGCCGCGGTTGTCAGCGAGCAGATGCAGGGCCGCAGCCAGGTGGATATCAACGAGATCCAGACCGCCGTTGAAAACCAGCTTATGTCGGGTCCATACAAACAACTGGCTCGTGCTTACATCGAGTACCGTCACGATCGCGACATTGAACGTGAAAAACGCGGTCGCCTGAATCAGGAGATCCGTGGTCTGGTTGAGCAGACCAACGCCTCGTTGCTCAACGAAAACGCCAACAAAGACAGCAAGGTGATTCCAACCCAGCGCGACCTGCTGGCCGGGATTGTGGCTAAACACTATGCACGCCAGCACCTGCTGCCGCGTGACGTGGTGCAGGCACATGAACGTGGTGATATTCACTATCACGATCTCGATTACTCACCGTTCTTCCCGATGTTCAACTGCATGTTGATCGACCTGAAAGGCATGCTGACCCAGGGCTTTAAAATGGGGAACGCCGAGATTGAACCGCCGAAGTCGATCTCTACGGCAACCGCGGTAACTGCGCAGATTATTGCCCAGGTCGCCAGCCATATTTATGGCGGCACCACCATTAACCGTATCGATGAAGTGCTGGCACCGTTTGTCACCGCCAGCTACAACAAACATCGCAAGACCGCAGAAGAGTGGAACATCCCGGACGCCGAAGGCTACGCTAACTCTCGTACCATCAAAGAGTGCTACGATGCCTTCCAGTCGCTGGAGTACGAAGTAAACACCCTGCACACCGCCAACGGTCAAACGCCGTTTGTAACCTTTGGTTTTGGTCTGGGCACCAGCTGGGAGTCGCGCCTGATTCAGGAATCTATCCTGCGTAACCGTATCGCCGGCCTCGGTAAAAACCGTAAAACGGCGGTGTTCCCGAAACTGGTGTTTGCGATTCGCGATGGCCTGAACCATAAAAAAGGCGATCCGAACTACGACATCAAACAGCTGGCGCTGGAGTGCGCAAGCAAGCGCATGTATCCGGATATCCTGAACTACGATCAGGTAGTGAAAGTCACCGGTTCGTTTAAAACCCCGATGGGCTGCCGCAGCTTCCTCGGCGTGTGGGAAAATGAAAACGGCGAGCAGATCCACGATGGTCGTAACAACCTCGGCGTGATCAGCCTGAACCTGCCGCGTATTGCTCTGGAAGCAAAAGGCGATGAAGCCACCTTCTGGAAGCTGCTGGATGAACGTCTGGTGCTGGCACGTAAGGCACTGATGACCCGTATCGCTCGTCTCGAAGGCGTGAAAGCGCGCGTAGCCCCGATCCTCTATATGGAAGGCGCTTGTGGCGTGCGTCTGAATGCTGACGACGACGTTTCTGAAATCTTCAAAAACGGTCGTGCATCTATTTCGCTGGGTTACATCGGCATCCACGAAACCATTAACGCGCTGTTCGGCGGCGAGCATGTTTACGACAACGAGCAGCTGCGCGCGAAAGGTATTGCGATTGTTGAGCGTCTGCGTCAGGCGGTGGATCAGTGGAAAGAAGAAACTGGCTACGGTTTCAGCCTCTACAGTACGCCGAGTGAGAACCTGTGCGACCGCTTCTGCCGTCTCGATACCGCTGAGTTTGGCGTGGTGCCGGGCGTGACCGATAAAGGTTACTACACCAACAGTTTCCACCTTGATGTGGAGAAAAAGGTGAACCCGTATGACAAGATCGACTTTGAAGCGCCTTACCCGCCGCTGGCGAACGGTGGTTTCATTTGCTACGGCGAGTATCCAAACATTCAGCACAACCTGAAGGCGCTGGAAGATGTCTGGGATTACAGCTATCAGCATGTACCGTATTACGGCACCAATACGCCGATCGATGAGTGCTACGAGTGTGGCTTTACCGGTGAGTTCGAGTGCACCAGCAAAGGCTTCACTTGTCCGAAATGTGGTAACCATGACGCCTCCCGTGTGTCGGTGACTCGCCGCGTGTGCGGATATTTAGGTAGCCCGGATGCACGTCCATTTAACGCCGGTAAGCAGGAAGAAGTTAAGCGCCGCGTTAAACATTTGGGGAATGGGCAGATAGGTTAATCTTCACTCTGCGTTAAGCAAATGCCGGATGCGGCGTAAACGCCTTATCCGGCCTACATTTGGCAACGGCTCCAGGCCTGATAAGACGCGACAGCGTCGCATCAGGCGTTGATTACTGGATGCAGCCTACACGCGGACTGATAAGCCAGGCGAAATAATGAATTATCATCAGTACTATCCTGTCGACATCGTCAACGGCCCCGGCACTCGCTGCACCCTGTTTGTCTCCGGGTGTGTTCATGAATGCCCCGGTTGCTATAACAAAAGCACCTGGCGGGTAAATTCCGGTCAGCCATTTACCAAAGCAATGGAAGACCAGATCATTAACGATCTGAATGACACTCGCATCAAACGCCAGGGTATTTCCCTCTCCGGCGGCGATCCGCTGCATCCGCAAAACGTGCCGGATATTCTGAAACTGGTACAACGCATCCGCGCCGAATGTCCGGGTAAAGACATCTGGGTGTGGACAGGCTATAAACTCGACGAACTCAACGCTGCGCAAATGCAGGTTGTTGATTTGATTAACGTGCTGGTCGACGGCAAATTTGTGCAGGATTTAAAAGACCCTTCCCTGATCTGGCGCGGCAGCAGCAATCAGGTGGTGCATCATTTGCGATGATAAGTTCCCTGTTACCTGAGTGCAGGCAACAGGGAAATAAGGAATTAACGATACTTCTGGTGATAGGCGTTGCGGGTCGTTTTCAGTTGCTCTGCGGCAGCCTGCGCTTCTTTTACTTTACCTTCATTTGCCAGCTTCAGCGCGTCGTCAATCTGACCGACCAGAATATCGAAACCGTGGCGGAAGTCTTTCATTTCCGGGCTGTCCGGTGATTTGCCTTCGAGCTTCGGCGGCGTCGCTTTTTGCGCATCCAGCGCTGCGGCGCGCATCTTCGTTAACGCGTCTTTGACTTGCGCCGCGTTATCGGCTTTTTCGACCACTTTTAAATTGTCGTTGAGGGTTTCCATATTGTCTTCAAGATCAGCGGCAAACGACGCCGAACTGAATACCAACGAGGAGACTGCAAGAATAGCTAACAGGCTTTTACGCATTGCTCACTTCCTTTTTTATTTACACTTCATCCTTCACACTGCCTCATCGACGGCTACGCTCATTCGCCCGAGTCACGTACTGCGAGTACGCTCCCCGGTCCTCATTCACTTTCCGTCTCGATGCAGTGCGAATGATTTTGTGTAATTTTTTAGTTTATAGCGCGGCAGGTCGCGCCAGTTTTTTACTGCCCGGCGATTTTCATCTCCGGCAACAGCACAGAACCACACTGTATATTACTGCGTGTTTCAATATCGTTACCGACGGTGACAATATTGCGCCACATATCTTTTAAATTACCTGCGATGGTGATTTCGCTAACCGGATACTGAATTTCGCCATTCTCTACCCAGAAGCCCGCTGCACCACGGGAATAATCACCGGTAATGGCACTCACGCCCTGGCCCATCAGCTCCGTCACCACCAGCCCGGTGCCCATCTCTTTGAGCATTTGTTCGAAGCTTAGCCCTTGTCCGGCAATCCGCCAGTTGTGAATACCGCCCGCATGTCCGGTGCTTTTCAGCCCCAGTTTCCGCGCCGAGTAGCTGGTCAGCAGCCACTGAGTCAGGATGCCATCTTTAATAATATCGCGACGCTCGGTGCGCACACCTTCGCTGTCGAATGGCGTAGAGGCCAGCCCTTTCAGCAGATGCGGATGCTCTTCAATGGTCAGCCAGTCCGGCAGAATTTGTTTACCCAGCGAATCCAGCAGGAAGGTAGATTTACGGTAAACCGATCCACCCGCTATCGCCCCCACCAGATGCCCAAAAAGCCCGGTTGCCACTTCATTGGCAAAAATGACCGGCGCTTTCATGGTGGAGAGTTTACGCGGTGACAGACGCGATAAAGTGCGGCGAGCACAGTCGGCCCCGACCCACTCTGGCGTTTGCAGATCGCTCATCGCACGACCAATGGTGTAGGCGTAATCACGCTCCATATCGCCATTTTCTTCGGCAATTACACAGCTGGAGAGCGAATGACGCGTAGAGCAGTAACCCTGCAACATGCCGTGGCTGTTGCCAAAAACTTTGACACCGTAGTGGCTGTTAAAGCTGCCACCTTCGGTATTGGTGATGCGTTTGTCCGCCTGCAATGCTGCCTGTTCTGCGCGGGCCGCCAGTTCAATGGCTTCATCCGGGGAAACTTCCGCAGGGTGGAACAAGTCGAGATCCGGTGCGTCAAAGGCCAGCAGCTCTTTGTCTGCCACGCCGGCACAGGGATCTGGCGAGGTATAACGGGCAATATCTAGCGCCGCCTGTACGGTGCGGGCAATGGCCTGCGGGCTTAAATCGGTAGACGATGCGCTACCTTTGCGGTTCTGGTGATAAACAGTGATCCCCAACGCGCCATCGCTATTGAATTCAACATTCTCCACTTCACCATAACGCGTGCTTACGCTAATGCCGGTGGTCTTGCTGACGGCAACTTCTGCACCGTCCGATTTGCCTGAGGCCAACTCCAGCGCAGTCGAAACTGCTTCTTCCAGAATCTTGCGCTGCGCTTCAACTTGAGAGATTACTTTCATTGCAAGTGCCATAATGTAGAGAGTTTCTCTGAAGTCTAACAGAGAACCGTTTTTCAGTGCGCATCTTAACTGGTAACATTAGCCTCTTTTTTTAAGGAGCCTGAGATGACTAAGCAGCCCGAAGACTGGCTCGACGACGTTCCCGGTGATGACATCGAAGACGAAGACGATGAAATTATCTGGGTCAGTAAAAGTGAAATTAAACGCGATGCCGAGGAGCTAAAACGCCTTGGCGCGGAAATTGTTGATCTGGGGAAAAACGCGCTGGATAAGATCCCGTTAGATGCGGATCTGCGCGCGGCTATTGAGCTCGCCCAGCGTATTAAGATGGAAGGTCGCCGCCGCCAGTTGCAGCTCATCGGTAAGATGCTGCGCCAGCGCGATGTTGAGCCTATTCGTCAGGCGCTGGATAAGCTGAAAAACCGCCACAACCAGCAAGTGGTGTTGTTCCATAAACTGGAAAACCTGCGCGATCGTCTGATCGAGCAAGGTGATGACGCCATCGCTGAAGTATTGAATCTGTGGCCCGATGCCGATCGTCAGCAACTGCGTACTCTGATCCGTAACGCGAAGAAAGAGAAAGAAGGGAATAAGCCGCCGAAATCCGCGCGCCAGATTTTCCAGTATCTGCGTGAGTTAGCGGAAAACGAAGGGTAATTTTCGTTGTTGATGTGAGTATGGTTTGCCGGATGCGGTGCACCTGTAGGCCTGATAAGACGCATCAAGCGTCGCATCAGGCACTATGCTCAAATGCCGGATGCGGCGTGAACGCCTTATCCGGCCTACACACACTCTATCAGGCTGAGGCTGTGAATTACTGCGCGGCTTCCGCTTTCTTCGCTAACCCATCCAGCAGTTTCTGATGGATCCCACCAAAACCGCCGTTACTCATCACCAGAATGTGATCGCCCGGCTGAGCGGTTTTCACCACCATATCTGCCAGCGTATCCACATCGCCGCTCCAGTGTGCAGGCTGAACGCAGGCTTCTGCCACTTCTGCCACCTGCCACGGAATATGCGCCGGTTGCAGCAGGAAGACTTCATCGGCACGACCTAATGAAGGTGCCAGATCGTCTTTGCAGATCCCCATTTTCATGGTGTTTGAGCGCGGTTCCAGCACGGCAATAATGCGCGCCGTACCACCAACTTTGCCACGCAGCGCCGCAAGCGTTGCCAGAATCGCCGTCGGGTGATGGGCAAAATCGTCATATACCGTCACACCATTCGCTTCACCACGCAACTCCAGACGGCGACGAGCATTAATAAACGAACCCAGCGCGTTAGCGGCATCTGCCGGCGCTACACCAACATGGCGAGCCGCCGCAATCGCCATCAGGCCATTGTGCATATTATGTTCGCCTACCAGCGACCATTTCACTTCGCCCACTTTTTCGCCATCCAGCAAGACTTCCCATTCGGAAGCATCGGTGGTCAGCTTTTTCGCCTGCCAGTGACCTTGCTCGCCCACCAGCTCCTGCTCGCTCCAGCAGCCCATCGCCATGGTCTGTTTCAGGTTGATGTCATTTTCCGGCCAGATAATACGGCCCTGCCCCGGAACGATACGCACCAGATGGTGGAACTGTTTCTGGATCGCTTTCAGGTCGTCAAAGATATCGGCGTGATCGAACTCAAGGTTGTTGAGGATCAGCGTACGCGGGCAGTAATGGACAAATTTAGAGCGTTTGTCGAAGAAGGCGCAGTCATACTCATCCGCTTCGATAACAAAGAAGTCGCTTTCGCCCAGACGCGCCGAAACCTCAAAGTTCCCCGGCACACCGCCGATCACAAATCCCGGTTTGTAACCGCACTGTTCCAGAATCCAGGTTGCCATTCCCGCGGTGGTGGTTTTGCCATGTGTACCGGCAACGGCCAGCACCCAGCGGTCGCGCAGCACAAAATCGTGCAGCCACTGCGGACCTGACATATAAGGGATGTTTTTTTCCAGTACCGCTTCCACACACGGATTTCCACGGGTCATGGCGTTACCAATAATCACCAGATCCGGCTGTGGATCGAGCTGGCTGGCATCGTAACCCTGAATCAGTTCAATGCCTTGCTTCTCAAGTAAGGTGCTCATCGGCGGATACACATTGGCGTCCGAACCCGTTACTTCATGGCCTAACTGGCGCGCCAGCATCGCCAGACCGCCCATAAACGTGCCACAAATTCCTAAAATATGAATGCGCATACGTCACTATCCTTTTTTAATCTGGCGCTCATTTTACGCATATGTCGGGCAAGTGAGAAACGCATTTCAGGATAATCCGTAATTTGCTGGCGCGATTCACCTGAGCGCAACATTGGGATTATTTGTTAAGATTGTTGCGGTCGCTTTACTCCATAAACATTGCAGGGAAAGTTTTATGAAAACGTTAGGTGAATTTATTGTCGAAAAGCAGCACGAGTTTTCTCATGCTACCGGTGAGCTCACTGCTTTGCTGTCGGCAATAAAACTGGGCGCCAAGATTATCCATCGCGATATCAACAAAGCAGGACTGGTTGATATCCTGGGTGCCAGCGGTGCTGAGAACGTGCAGGGCGAGGTTCAGCAGAAACTCGACCTGTTCGCTAATGAGAAACTGAAAGCCGCACTGAAAGCACGCGATATCGTTGCGGGCATTGCCTCTGAAGAAGAAGATGAGATTGTCGTCTTTGAAGGCTGTGAACACGCAAAATACGTGGTGCTGATGGACCCACTGGATGGCTCGTCCAACATCGATGTTAACGTCTCTGTCGGTACCATTTTCTCCATCTACCGCCGCGTTACGCCTGTTGGCACGCCGGTAACGGAAGAAGATTTCCTCCAGCCTGGTAACAAACAGGTTGCGGCAGGTTACGTGGTATACGGCTCCTCTACTATGCTGGTTTACACCACCGGATGCGGTGTTCACGCCTTTACTTATGATCCTTCGCTGGGTGTTTTCTGCCTGTGCCAGGAACGGATGCGCTTCCCGGAGAAAGGCAAAACCTACTCCATCAACGAAGGAAACTACATTAAGTTTCCGAACGGGGTGAAGAAGTACATTAAATTCTGCCAGGAAGAAGATAAATCCACCAACCGCCCGTATACCTCACGTTATATCGGTTCACTGGTCGCGGATTTCCACCGTAACCTGCTGAAAGGCGGTATTTATCTCTACCCAAGCACCGCCAGCCACCCGGACGGTAAACTGCGTTTACTGTATGAGTGCAACCCGATGGCATTCCTGGCGGAACAAGCAGGCGGTAAAGCGAGCGATGGCAAAGAGCGTATTCTGGATATCATCCCGGAAACCCTGCACCAGCGCCGTTCATTCTTTGTCGGCAACGACCATATGGTTGAAGATGTCGAACGCTTTATCCGTGAGTTCCCGGACGCGTAATCTCCTGCGCCTCTCCACACGGAGAGGCGTTTTTATCGCTGCGCAATGTTGACTCTTGTCACAGGCGAACTCTGACGATTCTCCCACAGCACCGTTAATCCACGCTGTAATGCTATAAAAATAAACAACAAAATACCGATGGCGATTTTCGTCCACCATGAGCTCAGCGTGCCATCAAAGTTTATGTAAGTCTGAATCAGTCCCTGAATCGCCACGCCAAAAAGCGTCCCTAATACCGTTCCAACGCCACCACTCAAAAGCGTACCGCCAATTACCACTGAGGCGATAGCATCCAGTTCCACACCTACGCCCGCCAGCGCATATCCGGCCTGGGTATAAATCGAGAAGACAATCCCCGCCAGTGTCGCCAGCCCGGTAGAGAGCATATAAATGCGAATAGTGGTGCTGCGAGTGGAAATCCCCATCAGGTTCGCCGACGTTGCGTTGCCGCCAATGGCGTACACCTGATTACCAAAACGCGTACGATGCGCGAGGAATATGCCGATAACCACCACCGCCAGCATCAGCAGCCCCATCGCACTTAAGCGACCGCCGCCAGGGATTTTCCACGCAAGGCTTGAGAGCGTGTCATAAACAGGATGGTTTATCGGGATCGACTCTTCCGAAACGAGATAGCTGACGCCGCGCAAAAAGAACATCCCCGCCAGGGTAATGATAAATGCCGGGATCTTCAGGGCGTCGATCAAAAGCCCCATAAATGCGCCGAAGGCACAGCCCATCACCAGCACCAGTGGAAACGCCAGCAGCGGCGAGAGGCCGAAATCGCCAATCACTTTTGCCAGAAACACGCCGGTAAAGGCGATCACCGAACCGACGGAGAGATCGATCCCACCGGAGAGGATCACAAAGGTCATACCAACGGCGATTATCCCAAGAAAGGCATTATCAGTCAGGATATTGCAGATCACTCTTGTGGAAGCAAAACCGGGAAACTGGGTCAGACAGTAGAGATAACCCAACACAAAGACGCCGATGGTGATCATCAGTGGCAAATTACGTTTTATCACGGTTACGTACCCCTTTAATCAGACTGATAAAGCGTTGCGACTGGACAATCAGCACGCAAAGCACCACCACCGCTTTCACCACCTGGTTCATCTCCGGCGGAAAGCCAGAAAGCAAAATTCCGGTGTTCATTCCCTGAATAATCAGCGCCCCCACCACCGAAAGCAGCAGGTTAAAGCGCCCGCCCATCAGCGATCCGCCGCCAATCACCACTGCAAGAATGGCGTCCAGCTCCAGCCATAATCCGGCATTGTTGGCATCGGCACCGCGAATATCCGCCGCCACGATAATGCCCGCAATCGCCGCACATAGCCCGCTCAACACGTAGGTGAGCATGACGATGATCCGCGTGTTTACCCCGGCATTTTTTGCCGCCCGAATGTTGATACCAACGGCTTCGATAAACATCCCCAGTGCCGTTTTGCGGGTCAACAGCCAGAACAGGAGAAGCGTCAGCACCGCAATAATGACTGGCGTTGGCAGGAACAACAGCGATCCACTGCCGAACCAGGAGAGATCCGGTGAGTTAAATGTGACGATCTGTCCGGAGGTGATCAGTTGCGCCACGCCGCGCCCGGCGACCATCAGGATCAGGGTGGCGACAAACGGCTGAATTTTGAGGATCGCTACCAGTATGCCGTTCCACAATCCTGCCAGGATGCCAGTGCCCAGGGCGCTTAACAAAACAATTGGCAGGCTGAATCCCGCGACCGTCATCGCAGCCGTTGTGGCTCCGGCGATAGCCATCACCGCCCCTACGGAGAGATCAATCCCACCGGTGGCGATAACCAGCGTCATGCCAATCGCCAGTAGCGCAACGGGGGCCGCACGGTTAAGAATGTCGATAGGGCTACCGAACAAACGCCCATCCTGAAGCACCACCTGCCAGAAATGTGGGGCCACCAGGCTATCAACCAGCAGCACCAGCAACAGTGCCGCCAGCTGCGGCATTCCTGTTGGCCAGCGAAAACGCCTTTTCGGCGGCGTAGTGTCCGGGAGAGATTGAGGCATCACACTGTTCTCCTTACGCCGCAATGGCGTTCATGATCGCCGGAACGGAAAGCTCTGCCAGCGGGATCTCCGCCACCTGTTTGCGATCGCGCATGATAATCACCCGATCGGCATAGCCCAACAGCTCTTCCAGCTCGGAGGAGATCACCAGCAGCGCCAGCCCATCGGCGCACAGCGTTTCAATCAGGCGGATGATCTCGGCGTGGGCACCAACATCAATTCCGCGCGTTGGCTCGTCGAGAATCAGAAATTGCGGTCGGGTCAGTAGCCAACGTGAAAGCAACACTTTTTGCTGATTGCCGCCGGAGAGAAATTCAATCGGTTGTTCGGTGGAAGGTGTGCGAATGCCAAGCTGGCGGATAAAGCGTTCGGCAATCTCTTGCTGTTCTTTACGGGAAATAGGTCGTAGCCAGCCGCGCTGGGCCTGGAGAGCGAGGATGATATTTTCCCGCACCGAGGCGGCGGCGATAATGCCATCGGTTTTCCTGTCTTCCGGGCAGAAGCCAATGCCCAGTACCGAAGCCTGATGTGGCGAGCGTAGCGTTTGCAGTTTGCCTTTGATCAACGCCGTGCCGCTATCAGCAGGTTTGATACCGAAGATCACTTCGGCGGTTTCGGTACGTCCTGATCCCAGCAAGCCTGCCAGACCGACGATCTCGCCGGGGCGTACTTCGAGATCAAACGGCGCGATCGTTCCTTTTTTGCCGTAATTTTTGAACGCGGCAACAGGTTTGTCGCTCAGCAATGTTCTCCCGGCACGCTGAAGCGCGTGGGTGTCCAGTTCACGCCCCAGCATCATTTTTACCAGTTCGATCTGCGGTAGCTCGCGGGTTTCCCGACAGCCCACAAAACTGCCGTTACGTAAGACGGTGATCCGATCGCTGACCTGATAGACCTGATCGAGAAAGTGAGTGACGAAGATCAGACTGACGCCGCGATCGCGAAGCTGACGCATCAGGCCAAACAGTAACTCTACTTCCTGAGTGTCGAGACTGGCGGTGGGTTCATCGAGGATCAGCACTTTGGCGGAGAGATCGATAGCCCGGCAAATGGCGACGATTTGCTGCATCGCGACTGAAAAGCGGTTGAGCGGTTCGCGCACGTCGAGGGAGAAACCGTAAGATGCCATCAGTTCGGTGGCGCGCTTTTCTATCTCTTTACGGCGTAGAAGGCCGAAACGTTTGGGTTCGCGACCTATGAATAGATTATCAGCGACCGACATATTGGGTAGCAGGTTGACTTCCTGATAGACGGTGCCGATGCCGAGTTGTTGTGCGTGGGCGGTGTTTTTCGGTGAGATAGCCTGGCCTTCCAGCCAGATAGTGCCGCGATCGGCGTGGTATACACCGGTTAATGCTTTGATGAGCGTCGATTTTCCCGCCCCGTTTTCACCGAGCAGCGCCATGATTTCACCACGGCGCAGGCTGAAATCAACGTTGTCTAACGCTTTGACACCGGGGAAAAATTTACTTAATCCTTCGGTGCGGAGGATTTCCTGGTGTTGGTCGGTCGTCATGGTTTCCCCCGGTGTAAAGCGTGCTCCCAGTAGGCATGATAAGACGCGGTAAGCGTCGCATCAGGCTTCAGCGCACCACCGCCGGATGCGGCGCGAGCGCCTTATCCGGCCTACGAATCGGCATCAGGCATAGCAACCCTCAATACCCCATATTTTTCTTCTTCTCTAACTCTTCTTTTGCGGTATCAGGCAGATAAAGGATGGATTTGGTCAGGGTTAGCTTTTCAGGCATGGTGCCGTCTTTTTTATATTTCTCCAGCGCATCAAAAGCGGGGCCTGCCATGTTCGGCGTCAGTTCAACGCTGGCGTTCGCTTCGCCATCAATCATCGCTTTGTAGATGTCCGGCACGCCGTCGATAGAGCCTGTCAGGATATCTTTGCCCGGTTTCAGGCCCGCTTCTTTAATTGCCTGAATTGCACCAATCACCATGTCATCGTTATGGGCGTAAACCATGCAGATGTTTTTGCCGTTGTTTTCCGCTTTGATAAAGCTCTCCATCACTTCTTTGCCTTTGCTGCGGGTGAAGTCACCTGACTGCGAGCGGATAATTTTGATATTTGGCGCATTCTTAATGGCTTCGGCAAAGCCTTTCTTACGGTCAATGGCGACGCTGGCCCCAACGGTGCCCTGCAGCTCCACCACGTTGCATGGTTTGCCATTCACTTCTTTTACCAGCCAGTCACCAATCAACTTGCCTTCGAGGATGTTGTCGGCGGTGACAGTGGTCATATAGAGAGATTTGTCTTTCACATCGATGGAACGGTCAAGCAAGAAGACCGGGATTTCGGCATCTTTCGCCTCTTTTAATACCGGTTCCCAACCCGTCGCCACCACCGGAGCGATAAAGATCGCATCCACCCCTTGTGCGACGAAGGAACGTACCGCTTTAATCTGGTTTTCCTGCTTTTGCTGACCATCGGCAATTTTCAGTGTGATACCGCGTTTTTCGGCTTCACTTTTCGCCACATTGGTTTCTGCGGCGCGCCAGCCGGATTCCGATCCGACCTGCGAAAATCCTACGGTTAATGGAGCGGCCAACGCCATAGACGACATGGCTGCCGAGACTGCAGAGACTACAAGTAAGCGTTTCCACATAGGGTTGTCCTCGTCGGGGTAATTATTATTGGTGAAAAGATGTTCGCGAAAAAACTATAGACAATTCGTTATGTAACGGATTGCGTTACATCACACTTCAAAAAAGTAAATAAAACGTTAATCACAAGTTTGTAATCGCTTTCATCTCACTATGAAAAATGCGGCTACGGTTATGGATTTTCCTGCTCTGTATACCGTCTTAAAACTGGCGAAAAAGGAAAATGAAGACGAAAACAAGCGAAGACATTCGGCGCGAGTTGGCTATAATACTCGGCACTTGTTTGCCACATATTTTTAAAGGAAACAGACATGAGCTTACTCAACGTCCCTGCGGGTAAAGATCTGCCGGAAGACATCTACGTTGTTATTGAGATCCCGGCTAACGCAGATCCAATCAAATACGAAATCGACAAAGAGAGCGGCGCACTGTTCGTTGACCGCTTCATGTCCACCGCGATGTTCTATCCGTGCAACTACGGTTACATCAACCACACTCTGTCTCTGGACGGTGACCCGGTTGACGTACTGGTCCCGACTCCGTACCCGCTGCAGCCGGGTTCTGTGATCCGCTGCCGTCCGGTTGGCGTACTGAAAATGACCGACGAAGCCGGTGAAGATGCGAAACTGATTGCTGTTCCGCACACCAAGCTGAGCAAAGAATACGATCACATTAAAGACGTTAACGATCTGCCAGAGCTGCTGAAAGCGCAAATCGCTCACTTCTTCGAGCACTACAAAGACCTCGAAAAAGGCAAGTGGGTTAAAGTTGAAGGTTGGGAAAACGCAGAAGCCGCTAAAGCTGAAATCGTTGCTTCCTTCGAGCGCGCCAAGAATAAATAAGTTCTTCTGGCGCAATAACCCTGAACACCGGGCTTCGGTTAGTAAGGGTTTTTTTATGCCCGCAATTTATAAACTCTCTACTCCACTATTATTATTTTCAGCAGTTGAAAGGCTTGAACGGTAAGAACAAGCTAAACTCGACCACCATTTTGCTGTTCATAGCCACTTGCTGGAAGTTAGCCGGCCTCACTCATACTCACCGTTCAAAGCGTGTCCCCGTTTTACCCCTGTACATTTGTTAACGCCAGCAGAGTTTTTTATGCGATTGCAGATATGGAAAGCGGCCCGGAGAGAAAAGCAAAAGATGGGAAAGTTACAAAAAAAATCGCGAGATACATCGCATAAAACAACGCCACCCGAAGGTGGCGTGCTTTTATTATTACTTATCCCTGTCTAACCAGTCGCCGCTTTCAATTAGCTTTAATCCATCGACGGGTCGTTGATAAACGTACATCCATGCACTCCCGTACGGCGTCTGAATCAACTGGCGCGCGTATTCACCGCCCCTGGTGCGCAAGGCATCAAGTTCGGCCAGCGTGGCGTTATCAATACGATAAACTTCACCGTGTACTGTTCCGTTCCCCGGAACTGCGCCTGGATAGTGGCCCAGGCTATACAACTGGTAGTTATCGATACTGAAATCGCCCAGTAACTGGGCATTGGTCATCCAGTGACTGTTGCCTTGTTTGTGGCGTAAACTGCCGTAGACAAATATTCGCATTGCTAAAACTCGAACTGATAGAGCAAATCCAGTGCCTGGTCTACACCAGACACGGCTTCCAGATATAGCTTAGGCATCAGGCGATAACGTAACGTGAGTGTTGCTATAGAGTCAAATATACCCACGCCGTATTTCACTTGCAGGCCTGGCAATACATAGCCGCTGACCACCACCTGGGAGGAGTCGCCAACTCCCTCGGTGTCGAGCGCTAAATTGCTTACGCCAAACGTCTCGCCGATTTTACCCACAATCTGGCCACTTTGCGCAACCCCCAGGCCAATCAGCATCGAGGTCATCGCCGCGCTGTCGCTCTGATCGCTCTCCAGCCCTTGTCCACGTAGCAAATAAGACAATGCAGCTTGTTGCGACATCGCCGGGTCAGAGAAGATCTCCGCTTTCGGTTCGTCCGCCAGACCAGTGACGCGAACTCCGGCGATGACGTCGTCTTCTGTAGCATCCGGGTTACGAATAGCTTCGATATTAAGATACGGTTGATCTGGCGGACCAGAGAACAGTAGCTCACCCTTACGCACAATCAGATCCTGACCATAGGCATGGAAGCGCCCTTCAGGGATGTTGATCTGCCCGTTCAGGCCCAGCCCTTGTTTGTCCTGAACGACGTTGAGATCGCCCGTCAGCCGCGCTTTCAGGCCAAAGGCGTCAATGCGCACATTGTTGCCAACGTGGACAATCAGGTTGCTGTTAATCGGAATCGACGCCGTTTTTGCCTCTTCCGGTTGCAGGTTATCGTTAAGCATCACCACATCGCTGGAGACGCCCACCGCGCTTTCCGGCAGCTCATGCACCACAATGCGCGCCCACGGGACATCCACGCGACCATCAAGGGTAAACAGGTTTGGTGTAGCCTCGAATACAACATCTGGTGATACATCCATTCGTACCATCGGCGGCACGGTGATCCGCACTTTACTGCCCTTCGCTGTTACTCGCGCCCGCCAGTTTTCAATCTGGCTCCAGTCGGCGTCGCCGTTCAGGTAGATCTCACCCTGCTGGGTCCGCACGGTACCTGCAAGCGTCGAGCGCATACCGTTAAAGTTGACCGCAAGCTGGCTCGGTTGCATATCAAACGGCATAAAGTTGCCGTCGATATCCACCCCCGTAACCTGAAGCTGACCAAACAACTGCGGACTTTGCACATCACCACCCAGACGCAAGTTGGCACTCACCATCCCCGCTGCTTTTTCCCCACGGGTAAAGATGGGGTTTATCATCGCAAGGTTGAAGTTACGGATATTGACGTTGCCACCAAGATTACGGCGGCCTTGCGGATCGGTCACCTGCACCTGACCATCAAACTGGCCGTTATTGGTCAGGCGGATGGTCCAGCCCAATTCGGCACGGTTGTTACGCAACTCCGCCGTCAGATTCAGCGTCTGAAACGCCACGGGCAGCGCCGCATCGTTGACGGTTTGCGTCACCTGCACATTACGCCCCGAAAGGGTGATACTGCCCTGCGGCAGCCCCTCTTTCGTGGTGTCCCAGGCAACGTCCGCTTTACCCGTGAAGAGACCGCTGGCCTGAGTGGTTTCTGGCATAAATGGTTTCAGCATGGCCAGGTCGAAGCGGTTGAGATTCACCACCGCACGCCCTTCGGCACCCGCATCGATAGTTTGCGGCACGCACAGTTCCGCATTCGGGTTAAGCCAGCAGTGTGGCCCGATGCTGATTTTTTGCTCCTTATTGCGGTAATCCAGCGCAATATCGCGGGTCAGCGACCACGGGCCGACCGGCGTCTGGAAGCGGGTATTGCTAAGAGTTCCCTTCCAGCGTTCTTCTTTGCGATCAAAACTTCCTGCCAGATTAAGCTGCCCGGAGACAGGCTCGCCCTGAATCCGCAACTGTAGCTCGTGCTGCTTTTCACTGCCTTTGGCATTCAGGGTGACGAGGTTGATATTTACATCCGGTTGCGAAATTTGCTCAACGCGTACGTCGAGTTTCCCGGCGATCTGATCGGTGGATTTAATGTCGCCTTCCACGCGAACCTGCGCCACGGAAAGTTCCTGCCAGCGCAGGCCGCGCGCGGTGATATCTGCCAGTAGTTGTGGCGCTTCCACCGTGCCGCGTACTTTCACCAGCCCTTTCGCTGTACCGCCAAGCCCCGGCAGCGCGTTATCCAGCCCCGGCGCGTTGATGGTGGCATCAAGATTGAGATCTTTTACCCCCAGCTCGCCTTTCACTTCGGCACTGTTTGGCCCCAGTTCCAGATGCAGCCCTGGGATCATCCACTGCATATAACTGTTGCCTTTCAGCGTGCCGTCAACGTTCACTTTGTTCTGTTTGACGTTACCGGTCAGCTTCAGTTCTGGCACCTCCATCTGCCAGGTGCCGCCGTACAGGCTACCGCGGGTTTTAATCAAGCCATTGAGTTTCGACGGCCACTCCGGGATCTCTTTGGCGGTGTTAATGCCGTTAAGCGTTAGCTCACCGCGCCAACTAATGGCCTGCTGCCAGTCGAGCAACGCCTTAAGTTCCGTTTTCCCTTCCAGCGCCGCGACGGTAAGTTTGTCGAGATTGACCTGCTGTTCATTACCTTTGGCATCAAGGGTAATGGTGGCTGGCGGGATCTCCTGGCCCTTAACAGCCGTGCGCATAGAGAGCGTGTAATCGGTCATTTTGCCGGTAAGTTTCAGTTTCAGATCATCCGCCTGATACTGCTTCTCACCAGTGAACGGCCAGTAAAGCTGTTTGCTGTTCACTTCCACGTTGAGCGGCAATCCGGCTTCCGCCAGTCGCGTCTGGGCGCGTAAATCCATATCCACCGGACCGGAAAGGTTAACGCCTATCTCCAGCTGTTCGCGCAGCGCACCGCCCACTTTCAGCTTCACCTTTTCACCTTTCAACGGCTCCACGTTCAGTGTGCTGTTGAGGGTGATATCCACCGGCCAGTTGTCTGACAGCTGCGCCGTGCCGCTGGCGTTGACGATCCCTTGACTGGAGTCGATATCCAGGGCGTCCAGTTTAGTATTGCCGTCAATGCTGCTCACTTTCAGCAGCATGGTGCTCACGGTGATGTCCGTGTCGCCCGTCACGCGCAGCTGCTCGCCCTTAAACTCTTCAATGTTCAGGTTAAGCGGCAAATGCACGTCGGTCATTTCCGGCAATACCGGGCGAGAAAAGAGATCTTTCAGCGTTTCGCCGAGCGGCTTTTCCTCCGGCTGCGGATTTTCAATTTTCGGTTCGACCACTTCTTCCTGTGCCGCTTCCGCCACTTTCGGCAAAGCAATCAACAGGCCTTTCAGCGATGTCGGTTTCAGGGTCAGGGTTTTCTCCTGCCAGTTCAGGCCGGAGGTGAAGTCCATCACCGATACCGTGGTGTCATCAATCTTGATGTTGACGTTGTCCAGCGCCACCCGTGTCAGGGTAATGGGATACGGCGTGGAGAGATCCAACGGACCGCTATCTTCCTCTTCTTCAACCTGTTCAGAAGGAGGCATTTTTTTACTGTCGATGTTGACCTGAATGTCTTTCAGCGCCAGATCATTAATACAAACGCTACTGTTCCACAGGCACTCAAGCCCGACCGCCAGATGCAGATTGCCCGCTTTTACCGCCACGCCTGGCTGCTCATAACGAACGTCAGACAAGGTGAGATCACGCCAGCCGCCGGTGACCTTGCCAATATCCAGTCCTGGCACCCAGCGATCCGCCGCTTTAAATACCAGATGCAGGCCGCTGGTGGTGCCCACCAGAAACGCCACCGATCCCAGCAACAGTAAGATAACGATAACCACGCCGAGGCTGATTTTTTTCCATAAACTCATAATTCTGGCCCCAGACCGATGTAAAACTGTAACCCGTGTTCGTCTTTATCCGCGACCGGCACGGCAAAATCGAGTTTGATTGGCCCGACCGGCGATTCCCAGCGCACGCCGACACCGGTACCGGTTTTAAAGTCGCTGCGGCGAATATCGCTTACCGCTTCGCCGCTATCGACAAACACCGCGCCCCACCATTTTCCGGTCACGTTGTACTGGTATTCCAGCGATCCGGTTATCAGCTTCGAGGCCCCTTTCAGGTCACCGTTGGCGTATTTCGGGGCGATAGATTTGTATTTGTAGCCGCGAATACTGCGATCGCCCCCGGCGAAGAAACGCAGATCCGGCGGTACTTTGTCGAAATCACCCGTTTCAATCCAGCCCAGCGTGCCGCGTGTCACAAAACGATGGCGATCGTACAGTGTGCGGATCCAGACGTTCTGCGCCTGGAAAACGGAGAAATCAACATCCGAGCCCCAGGCCGTGTTGGAGTAGTCGATAGAGTAGCGTTGCGAGTCGCCCCAGGTTGGCATCAGGCCACCACGAGAACGCGTGCGGCTAATCATCACCCCAGGATAAAACAGCATCGTGGTGTTGGTAATTTCACCCTGGGTAAAGTGGTCGAAACTCCAGCGCAGGTTAATGGCACGCTGCCAGCCGCTGGAGAGATCCCAGTAGCGAGAAGCCACCAGCGTAGTGGAGTCAGACTCGGTATCGTTCAGGTCAGTGCGCTTAAAACCGCCCTGCACCAAATAATATTGTTCCAGCGGATTCTTCAGCAGCGGCATTTTATAGCTGAAGTCGAGGATCTGTTCCGGCGCGGAAATACTGGTACTGGTGGTCAAACTGTGACCGTAAGAGTTCATCCACGGCTTTTTCCACGTCGCTTTCACGCGCGGTCCCACGTCCGTAGAGTAACCGACGCCGGTTTCGATGGTGTTTTCTGTTCGCGGCGAAACCACGCCCGTCAATGGTAATACTTTCGTTTCGCGCGCTTTATCAAATTGTGGAGCCACCACCACCGAGTTAAACCAGCCGGTAGCAGAAAGTCGACGGTTCAGTTCTGCCAGATCTTTCGATTCGTACTCATCGCCCTCTTTAAACGGCACCAGATTTTGCAGGTATTCATCGCGGATTTGTGATCCTTCAAAGGTCACATGCCCAAAGCGGTAACGTTCGCCACTGTTATAATCAATATCCCAGAAGGCTTTATGCAGGCCGAGCGCAATGCCCAGCTGTGCTTTGGTAAATTCGCTATCGAAATAACCTTTACGCAACGCAATGCTGGTTAAGGACTTTTTGAAATTTTCATAATCACCCTGGTTCAGTACCGTGCCAATAGCCGGGCGAGTATCGAGCAATTTCAAATAGTCTTTATCGGTCCGCGCGCCGCCGCGCAATACCACATCGGTGCCGCCAATTAACACCGGCACGCCTGGCGTGACTTTGGCGATCAATACCTGCCGCCCTTTCTTTGGCGGTGGACGGAGATCAAATTCAATGGTCGGCTGGTAATAGCCCAGCGCTTTCAGACCTTCGCGGATGGCATCATCGACGCGTGCGCGAAAGCGACGGTCTGGCGTCACTTCATCACTTTCAATCGTAGAAAGCTGCGCGCGAACGTTCTTTTCCAGCTCTCCCGATAACCCCTCGACCTGTAGACGGACGTTCGCGGCGACGGCAGATCCGCTTAAGCAGAGTAAGCTTACACAGCATAACTGTCGGATATAGCGCACATTTTCTCCTGAATATCCTTTTTTCCTGCCCCTGGAACGCCGTTAAACGGCTTAACAAAAATCCAGTAATATGGATTAAAAAGCAGACTAAACCCAAAATATTTCTTATGTTTTACTTTAGACCTATTCACGGTGGTTATTGTGTGCAAATACGCCTCTTGTTACAACCTTAACCCCAATGACCGATTTTCGGGAGAGCGACACCATGAGTTTATTTGATAAAAAGCATCTGGTTTCCCCCGCCGATGCCCTGCCTGGACGTAACACCCCGATGCCCGTAGCCACACTGCATGCGGTCAACGGTCACTCAATGACCAATGTACCTGACGGAATGGAGATTGCCATTTTTGCGATGGGTTGTTTCTGGGGTGTGGAGCGTCTGTTCTGGCAGTTACCCGGCGTTTACAGCACCGCCGCAGGCTATACCGGCGGCTATACGCCAAATCCGACTTATCGGGAAGTGTGCTCCGGCGATACTGGCCATGCCGAAGCGGTGCGCATTGTTTACGATCCATCCGTCATCAGCTATGAGCAGTTGCTACAAGTATTTTGGGAGAATCACGATCCCGCCCAGGGAATGCGTCAGGGCAATGACCACGGCACGCAGTATCGTTCAGCGATTTATCCGCTGACCCCAGAACAGGATGCCGCCGCTCGCGCCAGTCTGGAACGTTTTCAGGCGGCGATGCTTGCCGCCGATGACGATCGTCGCATCACCACGGAAATCGCTAACGCCACACCGTTTTATTATGCCGAAGATGACCACCAGCAATATCTGCATAAAAACCCGTATGGTTACTGTGGAATTGGCGGAATTGGCGTCTGTCTGCCGCCGGAAGCATAGCGTTACGGGTACAAATGTAGATTGTTGATAAAGTGCATTTTGTTTATGCCGGATACGGCGTAAACGCCTTGCCCGGCCTACAAAATCGTCCAAATTCAATATATTGCGGGGACTGCGTAGGCCTGTTCGGCATAGCGCATCAGGCAGTTTTTCATTTTTCAGCTGTCTGAATTTTAACCCTCTGGCGGCTTTACAGTACCTTACGCTATACTAGCCACTGAAAATGCCGGTTCACTTTCTTCGAATCGGCTTTCAATGTGTATTTCACACAAATTAATCAACTTCCCCTTCCGAGGATCTGGCCTGAAAGGTCGGATAAGATATGTTAAACAGTATTTTAGTCATACTCTGTTTGATCGCTGTAAGTGCGTTCTTCTCGATGTCCGAGATCTCGCTTGCCGCCTCACGCAAAATCAAACTTAAACTGCTGGCTGATGAAGGCAATATAAATGCCCAACGCGTTCTGAATATGCAGGAAAATCCCGGCATGTTCTTTACCGTGGTCCAGATCGGTCTGAACGCAGTGGCGATTCTCGGCGGTATCGTCGGTGATGCGGCATTTTCTCCAGCTTTTCACAGCCTGTTCTCCCGCTATATGTCGGCAGAACTCTCTGAGCAACTGAGCTTTATTCTCTCTTTCTCGTTAGTGACTGGCATGTTTATCCTGTTTGCGGATTTAACCCCGAAACGCATCGGTATGATTGCGCCAGAAGCTGTGGCTTTGCGTATCATCAACCCGATGCGCTTCTGCCTGTACGTTTGCACCCCGCTGGTGTGGTTCTTCAACGGACTGGCGAACATAATCTTCCGTATTTTCAAACTGCCAATGGTACGTAAAGATGACATCACTTCTGATGATATCTACGCGGTAGTGGAAGCCGGTGCGCTGGCGGGCGTGTTACGTAAACAGGAACACGAGCTGATTGAAAACGTCTTTGAGCTGGAATCCCGTACCGTTCCGTCTTCAATGACACCGCGTGAAAACGTGATTTGGTTTGATCTCCACGAAGATGAGCAAAGTCTGAAGAATAAGGTGGCGGAACATCCGCACTCTAAGTTTCTCGTCTGTAATGAAGATATTGACCACATCATCGGCTATGTCGATTCTAAAGACCTGCTGAACCGCGTGCTGGCTAACCAAAGCCTGGCACTGAACAGCGGCGTACAAATTCGCAATACGCTGATTGTGCCGGATACGTTAACCCTTTCAGAGGCGTTGGAAAGTTTTAAAACCGCAGGTGAAGACTTCGCGGTGATCATGAACGAGTACGCACTGGTAGTGGGGATCATCACCCTCAACGACGTGATGACCACGCTGATGGGCGATCTGGTCGGTCAGGGGCTGGAAGAGCAGATTGTCGCCCGTGATGAGAACTCATGGCTGATAGACGGCGGCACGCCTATTGACGACGTCATGCGCGTGCTGGATATTGACGAGTTCCCGCAGTCGGGCAACTACGAAACCATCGGCGGCTTTATGATGTTTATGCTGCGTAAGATCCCGAAACGCACCGATTCGGTGAAATTCGCCGGCTACAAATTTGAAGTGGTGGATATCGATAACTACCGCATCGACCAGCTGCTGGTGACCCGAATCGACAGCAAAGCCACCGCCCTTTCGCCAAAACTGCCTGACGCTAAAGATAAAGAAGAAAGCGTCGCGTAACCCCAGAAACATCAACGGCTCCTGAATCAGGAGCCGTCTTATTACTGCATAGCACTTTTTACTGCATAGCACTTTGGTTAAGCCATCTCTGTTTGCAGACGCATAACCTGACGGTTAACTTCGGACATCACTGACAAATGCAGCTTATCCTTCACTTTTGGGATAAGAATCTTACCCTTATCAAATTCAAAAGCGCCAACGTCCTTGATGTATAACCGTCCACGGAACAGGATCTTTACGTACTTCGCCACCTGAAGTGGGTTGTACCGTTGGAAAATTTTCATTGTTATCTCCTGCTGAGTATTACGCCTTTGCGGTGCCACAATCGGCCCAACTATTATGAGGCGCAAATTTTAATGCCTAGTGACTATAGACTATCCGGGCAATGTTTCCACCGCGTATAACTTTTTTTACCTAAAGGTTACAATTATTCAGAATTATCTTTTTACCGAAGCGCGGTCTTCAGTATAAGCATTCATTTTTCATATGATTTGTGCGCTTGACCGCAAACTGGCATCACACTTGCGGGAAATTCGATAAATAGCACATATGATTAAAACTCAGACCCAAGTGGTCGGATCACCTGCATATCATAAGAAGGAAACACCATGACCCTACGCAAGATTCTGGCACTCACCTGCCTGCTGTTGCCGATGATGGCTTCCGCACATCAGTTCGAAACCGGTCAGCGAGTGCCGCCGATTGGCATCACCGATCGTGGCGAGTTGGTGCTTGATAAAGATCAGTTTAGCTACAAAACCTGGAACAGCGCGCAGTTAGTGGGAAAAGTGCGAGTACTGCAACATATTGCTGGTCGCACCTCTGCAAAAGAGAAAAACGCGACGCTGATTGAAGCGATTAAATCAGCGAAGTTACCGCACGATCGTTACCAGACCACCACCATTGTTAACACCGACGACGCGATTCCGGGTTCCGGCATGTTTGTGCGCAGCAGTCTGGAGAGTAATAAAAAGCTTTATCCCTGGTCGCAGTTTATTGTCGATAGCAATGGCGTCGCGCGCGGTGCCTGGCAGCTGGATGAAGAAAGTTCCGCTGTAGTGGTGCTGGATAAAGACGGTCGCGTGCAATGGGCCAAAGACGGGGCACTCACACAGGAAGAGGTGCAGCAAGTGATGGACCTGCTGCAAAAGTTGCTCAAATAATGGCAATAACATAAATTCTGCAAAAATAATTTTCCCCTATCGTTATCTATGGGATAGGGGAATTAAGCCTCTGAGTTCTTACGCCGAACTCATACTGGTAACGCTAGTTGCTTTTTTTTAAACGCCTCAATGGTTGATTTATATTTCTCGCAAATCTCCTCTTCGGTAATATCACTATCTACGGCCAGATTCGCACTTACTATCGCATCCACTTGTTCGGCTAATTCCACTTGTTGGCAACCTGCATTAACCAGAAAATTATAAATAAGAGAGTAATCTTCATCCTCCAAAACAACAGAGGAACCATTACGAAAACGTTCATCCCCTCCATAGATTTTAAGCGCAAAGCCCAAAGATTCTATGACTATGGCAAAATTATCATCAATTATTTTTTCGTAAATATACCATCCATCGCATTCTTTAATTCCACCTCCTGGTATTTGGAGGTCAAATTTACCCCGTTTTAATTTACTTACTATATCATCCAATACAGCATAACCTAAAGACACGTCACCAAACGCCTGGCGAATATAACCTTTAATCCTTTCCGGTATGTCAGACTGTTTTTTCTGCAGAATATCCCAGGCATACAATCTTCTGTTTTGTTCTAACGGAAACTCGCGGTTTTTGAAATCCATGAATGAGTTATACTCATTTATTGTTATGGGAATTTCTTCGTATTCAAATCCACTGCCTCGCAATGTCATTATATATTCGGCACCGTTATCTTTAAGGCTGAAACTGATAAGAAACTTATCCATGGCGTTAACAGTTTCATTTTTTGATGAAAGTACCTGATAACTATTTTTATCAATCTGAGTTGCGCAACGAAAGAACTCCCTCAAAGTTAACAGGCTATCATAATTTGAAGTCCAATCTTTTTTATTAAATGCATGCTGGATATTGTTAAAAAAATTGTTTGAATGTGTTTTTGTATGCGATGATTTTACGAATAACTCCACCGCACCAATAAAATTATTGTGTCTGATCCTGGGTAACATATGGCTACCTTATTTTATTTGGTTATTTTATGTCGCCATTAAATATCTCATTATAGAAGTAAACTATCAAAAAACGCTCATTATTAAAATATAACTTATTAGTAATTGAATTTTTGCACTTTAAATACAATCTCTTTTTATTTATAACTTTTTAGGTTGGGAGAAATCAGGATGGCAGAATCAGGAAATACACTGTTTCTGCCATCTGAATTTAGTAAATAGACACTCTGAACCCCGGATTCAGGAACGACTCGCGCGGAGTGTAATCCAGCGGTTTACCCTGCCAGTCGTGAACGTGCGCTCCGGCAGCTGCGGCCACAGCATGTCCAGCGGCGGTGTCCCAAATATTCGTTGGTCCGAAGCGCGGGTACAGCTGCGCCTGCCCTTCCGCCACAAGGCAGAATTTCAGCGAAGAGCCGATGGACGTGGTCTGATGTTCGCCAAGCTGTTGCAGATACTCTTTCAGCTCCGCATCTGCATGGGATCGGCTAATAACGACCAGTGGCGGGCGCGCATCACGGACCTGAATCTGCTTGCGCACGCCGCACTCTTCTTTCCACGCTTTGCCTTCTGCCGCGCTGTACATTACGTTCATTACCGGCGCATACACCACGCCTATAATCGGTTTGCCGTGGTCGATGAGCGCAATGTTAACGGTGAATTCGCCATTGCGTTTAATAAACTCTTTAGTACCATCCAGCGGGTCTACCAGCCAGTAACGCTGCCAGTGCTGACGGACTTCCCAACCGGGAGGATCTTCTTCAGAAAGGACCGGAATATCCGGTGTCAGCGTACGTAAACCGTCCATGATAACGGTGTGTGCGGCAATATCCGCTGCCGTTACCGGAGAATTGTCCGCTTTGCTGACGACGTCCATCGGTTTCGTCCCGTCGTAGACCTGCATAATGGCATCGCCTGCATTCCGTGCAAGCTGGCATACTTGATCTAACATTTCTCCACCTCGTCTCTGTGAGCGGTGTTAACTTATTGTTTTACTTATACCCTATCGTTAATGAATGCGCCAACTGTGATAGTGTCATCATTTTCAAAGCGTAAAATTGTGGCATTCTTCACTGTTCTATAAGTAAGACGTTTATTCTCCCTTTTCTTTCGTATTCCCGATGATAAAAGGATGTCCCTGATGATTAAGTTTAGCGCAACGCTCCTGGCCACGCTGATTGCCGCCAGTGTGAATGCAGCGACGGTCGATCTGCGTATCATGGAAACCACTGATCTGCATAGCAACATGATGGATTTCGATTATTACAAAGACACCGCCACGGAAAAATTCGGACTGGTACGTACGGCAAGCCTGATTAACGATGCCCGCAATGAAGTGAAAAACAGCGTACTGGTCGATAACGGCGATTTGATTCAGGGGAGTCCGCTGGCAGATTACATGTCGGCGAAAGGATTAAAAGCAGGTGATATTCACCCAGTGTATAAGGCATTAAATACGCTGGACTATACCGTCGGCACGCTTGGCAACCATGAGTTTAACTACGGTCTGGATTACCTGAAAAATGCGCTGGCGGGAGCGAAATTCCCTTATGTAAATGCCAACGTCATTGACGCCAGAACCAAACAGCCAATGTTTACACCGTATTTAATTAAAGACACCGAAGTGGTCGATAAAGACGGAAAAAAACAGACGCTGAAGATTGGCTATATTGGCGTCGTACCGCCGCAAATCATGGGCTGGGATAAAGCTAATTTATCCGGGAAAGTGACGGTGAATGATATTACCGAAACCGTGCGCAAATACGTG
The DNA here is from genome assembly GCF_046486405.1 of Escherichia sp. WS338. Lineage (NCBI taxonomy): Bacteria > Pseudomonadati > Pseudomonadota > Gammaproteobacteria > Enterobacterales > Enterobacteriaceae > Escherichia > Escherichia sp. WS338. The sequence continues at coordinate 110,584 of NZ_JBJQLL010000006.1, forward strand.
CCTGAAATGCGCGAGAAAGGTGCCGATGTCGTTGTCGTTCTGGCACATTCCGGGCTGTCTGCCGATCCGTATAAAGTGATGGCGGAAAACTCAGTTTATTACCTCAGTGAAATTCCGGGCGTTAACGCCATTATGTTTGGCCATGCTCACGCCGTTTTCCCAGGTAAAGATTTTGCTGATATCGAAGGAGCTGATATCGCGAAAGGCACGCTGAATGGTGTTCCGGCGGTAATGCCAGGCATGTGGGGCGATCATCTTGGTGTGGTCGACTTACAACTCAGTAATGACAGCGGTAAATGGCAGGTAACACAGGCGAAAGCGGAAGCACGACCGATTTACGACATCGCTAATAAAAAATCCCTCGCGGCGGAAGACAGCAAGCTGGTAGAAACACTCAAAGCCGATCACGATGCCACACGCCAGTTCGTCAGCAAGCCAATCGGTAAATCTGCCGACAATATGTATAGCTATCTGGCACTGGTGCAGGACGATCCGACCGTGCAGGTGGTGAACAACGCGCAAAAAGCGTATGTCGAGCATTACATTCAGGGCGATCCGGATCTGGCAAAACTGCCAGTGCTTTCAGCTGCCGCACCGTTTAAAGTTGGTGGTCGCAAAAATGACCCGGCAAGCTATGTGGAGGTGGAAAAAGGTCAGTTGACCTTCCGTAATGCCGCCGATCTTTATCTCTATCCCAATACGCTGATTGTGGTGAAAGCCAGCGGTAAAGAGGTGAAAGAGTGGCTGGAGTGCTCCGCCGGACAGTTTAACCAGATTGATCCTAACAGCACGAAACCACAGTCACTCATCAACTGGGATGGTTTCCGCACCTATAACTTTGATGTGATTGATGGTGTGAATTATCAGATTGATGTTACCCAGCCTGCCCGTTATGACGGCGAGTGCCAGATGGTTAATGCCAATGCGGAAAGGATTAAGAACCTGACCTTTAATGGCAAGCCAATTGATCCGAACGCCATGTTCCTCGTTGCCACCAATAACTATCGCGCTTACGGCGGCAAATTTGCCGGTACGGGCGACAGCCATATCGCTTTTGCTTCACCGGATGAGAACCGCTCGGTGCTGGCAGCGTGGATTGCTGATGAGTCGAAACGTGCGGGGGAAATTCACCCGGCGGCAGATAACAACTGGCGTTTAGCACCAATAGCTGGCGATAAGAAACTGGATATCCGTTTCGAAACCTCTCCATCAGATAAAGCCGCGGCGTTTATTAAAGAGAAAGGGCAATATCCGATGAATAAAGTCGCGACCGATGATATCGGGTTTGCGATTTATCAGGTGGATTTGAGTAAGTAATACACTTCTTTTTCGGCCTACAAATCATCAACCGCATCCGACACTTTTGTCGGATGCGATGCTGGCGCATCTTATCCGTCCTACAAGTCATACACCGTAGGCCGCGCATCCTGCAGTTACGCCGCACGTTCATCCCGCACCGCCAACACCTCGGGCAAATTCAACTCAATCCAGTCCGCCAGTGCAGCAACCTTTTCGCTCACCTGCTCGCCCAGCGGCGTGAGGCTATATTCCACATGCGGCGGCACCACCGGATACGCGATACGGTTAAGAAAACCATCCTGCTCTAGCGCCTGTAACGACTGCGCAAGCATCTTTTCACTCACCCCGCCCATTTTGCGCCGCAGGTCGCTAAAGCGATGAGTACCTTCGCGTAGCGCCACCAGAATCAACACCCCCCAACGGCTGGTGACGTGTTTCAAAACCTCGCGCGACGGACACTGTTCAGCGAAGAGATTTCCCTCTTTCAGTTGTTGCGACAGGCTAACCTGACTCATCTCATACTTACCTTTTTGTACGTACTTACTAAAAGTAAGTTTAGGTGTTAGCGTATTTAAACACAAGACAAAACGATGGAGACTTCCTATGATCGCAATTACTGGTGCCACTGGCCAACTTGGTCACTATGTTATTGAATCCTTGATGAAAACGGTTCCTGCCAGCCAAATAGTGGCTATCGTTCGTAATCCGGCAAAAGCCCAGGCACTGACAGCACAAGGCATTACCGTGCGTCAGGCTGACTACGGCGATGAAGCCGCACTGACATCTGCACTTCAGGGAGTGGAAAAACTACTGCTGATCTCTTCCAGCGAAGTGGGTCAACGTGCCCCGCAGCATCGTAATGTTATTAATGCCGCAAAGGCGGCTGGTGTGAAATTTATCGCTTATACCAGTCTGCTTCACGCGGATAAATCTCCGCTCGGCCTCGCCGATGAGCACATTGAGACGGAGAAAATGTTGGCTGATTCTAGCATCGTTTACACCCTGCTGCGCAACGGCTGGTACAGCGAAAACTACCTCGCCAGCGCCCCGGCAGCACTGGAACACGGCGTATTTATCGGTGCGGCGGGCGATGGCAAAATCGCCTCAGCAACGCGGGCAGATTATGCGGCAGCTGCGGCACGCGTGATTAGCGAAGCCGGTCACGAAGGCAAGGTTTACGAACTGGCGGGCGATAGTGCCTGGACGCTGACACAGTTAGCGGCAGAACTCACCAAACAGAGCGGCAAACAGGTTACCTATCAAAACCTGAGCGAAGCTGATTTCGCTGCGGCACTGAAAAGCGTCGGACTGCCTGATGGACTGGCGGATATGCTGGCGGATTCTGACGTTGGCGCATCGAAAGGCGGTCTGTTTGATGACAGCAAAACGCTTAGCAAATTGATTGGCCGCCCAACGACAACGTTAGCCGAAAGCGTAAGCCATCTTTTTAATGTTAATAACTAGTTAATTAAAGTGGCATCCTCCCGCATCCTCTCTGATAATGACGGGATGCCGGGAGCAATCATGTCTGCTTCCTGAACTTTCTTCTGACAGACCAATGGATGCCAGTAATGATTAGCGGCGTGCTGTACGCCCTGTTAGCAGGGTTGATGTGGGGGCTTATTTTTGTCGGGCCGTTGATCGTACCGGAATACCCGGCGATGTTGCAGTCGATGGGGCGTTACCTGGCGCTAGGGTTAATTGCGCTGCCCATTGCCTGGCTGGGACGCGTGCGTCTGCGTCAGTTGGCGCGTCGCGACTGGCTTACCGCCTTGATGCTCACCATGATGGGCAACCTTATCTATTACTTCTGCCTTGCAAGTACCATTCAACGTACTGGCGCGCCTGTTTCCACGATGATTATCGGCACCCTGCCGGTGGTGATTCCCGTTTTTGCCAATCTGCTTTATAGCCAGCGCGACGGCAAACTCGCATGGGGAAAACTCGCCCCGGCACTGGTTTGTATTGGCATCGGCCTGGCGTGTGTGAATATTGCTGAGTTAAACCACGGACTCCCCGATTTTGACTGGGCACGTTATACCTCAGGCATCGTGCTGGCGTTAGTTTCCGTAGTCTGCTGGGCATGGTATGCCCTGCGCAACGCCCGCTGGCTGCGGGAGAATCCCGACAAACATCCGATGATGTGGGCGACGGCGCAGGCGCTGGTCACGCTGCCGGTTTCTCTCATCGGCTATCTCGTCGCCTGTTACTGGCTGAATACGCAAACGCCGGGCTTCTCCCTACCCTTTGGCCCCCGTCCGCTGGTGTTTATTAGTCTGATGGTTGCGATAGCCGTGCTTTGCTCATGGGTTGGCGCACTCTGCTGGAACGTCGCCAGCCAGCGATTACCGACAGTGATTCTCGGGCCGCTGATTGTTTTCGAAACGCTGGCAGGCTTGCTGTACACCTTTTTGTTACGCCAGCAAATGCCGCCGCTAATGACGCTGAGCGGTATCGCGCTGTTAGTGGTTGGCGTGGTCATTGCAGTCAGAGCAAAACCAGAAAAACCTTTAACTGAATCTGTCTCAGAAAGTTGACACGCTGGCAGTGAGTTAAATAAGCCTCTGCTACGTAAGGGTTATAGCTTTTGCCTTAAAGATGCATTTAAAATGCATCTTATCTTATTAAGAATGAGGTATCAGCTATGGCTTATCGCGACCAACCTTTAGGTGAACTGGCGCTCTCTATTCCTCGCGCTTCGGCTCTGTTTCGTAAATATGATATGGATTACTGCTGTGGCGGTAAGCAGACGCTGGCGCGCGCGGCGGCACGTAAAGAACTGGATGTTGACGTCATTGAAGCCGAACTGGCAAAGCTTGCTGAACAACCGATTGAGAAAGACTGGCGTAGCGCCCCGCTGGCAGAAATCATCGACCATATCATCGTGCGCTACCACGATCGCCATCGCGAGCAGCTGCCGGAGCTGATCCTGCAAGCGACTAAAGTCGAGCGCGTTCACGCCGACAAACCGAGCGTGCCAAAAGGGCTGACAAAATACCTGACTATGCTGCATGAAGAGCTTTCCAGCCACATGATGAAAGAAGAGCAGATCCTCTTCCCGATGATCAAACAAGGCATGGGCAGCCAGGCAATGGGGCCAATCAGCGTAATGGAAAGCGAGCACGATGAAGCGGGTGAACTGCTGGAAGTGATCAAACACACCACCAATAACGTCACACCGCCGCCAGAAGCCTGCACCACCTGGAAAGCGATGTATAACGGTATCAATGAATTGATTGATGACCTGATGGATCACATTAGTCTGGAAAATAATGTACTGTTCCCGCGCGCGCTGGCGGGTGAGTGATTTGTTCGATCAACGCACCTGGTTTACACAATCAGGTGCGTTTTCAAATGCTTTGAGTTATTCACCACTCCGGGACAATCTTTTGTATCTACTGAACTGGGAAAATTCATTATTCAGCCAATAATAAGTTCCTTCAACGGTTACTAACTTATTTTTTTCATTAATATAATTACTTATTCATCGCTCCTGTATAAGCCAGAATAAAATCACCCATTCCCTAGTTTTTACGTGTACATCCAGCTACCGCTACGCTTCCACCCACACCGACCCGCCATCATGGCGGTTCATCAGCGACCACAGCACATGGAATTTCTCGCCTCTTTTATACTCCCCCTCCATTTTCCTGTCCGTCCATTCTGGCATCTGCTCTCCCTGCTCCAGTGTCACCGTCGCTTGTCTACCTTCTACAAAAATCGACCACTCCCCGCTATGAGGACAAGCTTCACCGCTAAAGGCCGCTATCCGCTGCCAGTCTGTAACATACTGCGCTTCGCGCTGTGGCCAGTTGTACAACTCCTCCGGCATGCCCTGTGGGAAAAATCCCTCCGGCGGCACATTGATAAATCGGTTTGCCACCCGCCGTATACGTTTCCAATTGCATTTTGCCCACGCCCCGCTTTCCCAGTAATATTCTTGTATCCCAGCCTCGTTGACATACTTCGTTCGTACCCGCCCCTGCCAAGCCTCGGGAATATGTTCACTCCGGTACAACAGTTGGGCGCTGGCATCTGGGATATCCGGCAGATACAGGCCAGCCACCGTTACCGGGTCATCCTCACGCAGGTATACGCTACTATCCAGCTCATACAACGGTAATTGCATCGGCAGGGCCAGCGGGCCGTGCAGACTTTCCTCATAATAATAAGTCAGTTCGCCGTCATACCAGTATCCGCCCGAGGTACGTCTGATTAAATTATTATAATGTGCACCTCGCCATTTCAGTCTGTCATACTGTTTTTGCGCGGCGAGTGACATCCAGTCCGACGGATAATCAATTAGTCCTTTCATATCACTGCTAATATTGCCCCCGGATTGCAGTACCCGCAGGTCCCCCTGCTGTAGCTGAATAAAGTCATACTGTACCGACTTTAAAGTACTGCGGATATTGGGCAACACTCGCCCGCCCCAGACGACGTCAATCTGCTCGCACAGCGGACGACGGCGCACATCCAGCGGCATGGCCTTGCTCCACTCTGCCACCTGTCGCTCGCACAGCTCGACAAACTCCTGCCACCCCTCAAAACGACGCCGATAATATTCCGGCGACATTATTCTTTCCAGCAACCAGCACTCCTGTGGATGTAATATAGCCACTTTATCTCCTGATTTATTAATTAATTGTCTATTGATACTTTTATTTCGGTACATAAATATTTGTTTGCAACTGAGACACAGCTATATACATATCCACTTCATCTATCATCGGTACGCTGACCGTCAAAATAGACGCTGCGTTTATCGGCAGCGAAAGCGCCGAATGCCTGAAAACTGGCGGCATCAACATTAGGTTCACCGGATGGATTTTTCAGGACTTTGCCTGCCCAAAGGACAGAACGTCCATCGGTGAGTCAGGTATGCTGGCAATCCCCCTCATCATCGCAATCGAACTTATCGGGATTAAAATCGGACAGTAACCGGGAATCTTGTTTATTGGCTAAATTGGCAATGCGCCAGAGGCGGGACAAATTAACGTCCGGCAGTTCGGAGAGGATCTCATCTTTTTTCCCCTTCTGTTCGGCAACGTAAACAGTGCCTTTCTCCTGCTGGCGGTAATAAAAATCCGCGCCCCAGGAAGGTGAAATGGAGAGAGGTAATGCGGCGATTAATAACCAACTGCGCTTAACCATAATGAACTCTGCAATGAGTGGCAAAGATTCACGGTAAGCCCGCGCCTGGGGGGATGTCGATGACGGTAAGTTTTTTTAGGAATGTATAAAGACAAAGGCACCCGCAGGTGCCTTTCAGAGTGATAAACGCGGCATTACTTCGCCATGCGTTTTTTACCAATAAACAACCAGCCCAGCCCCAGCAAGATAAACCATAACGGGGTAACTATCAGCGCCTGGCGAGTGTCATCTTCCAGTGTCAGCAGCACGATCACGAACACAAAGAACGCCATACATACCCAGCACATCAGCTTACCGAGCGGCATCTTGTAGATTGATTTCTCATGCAGGTGCGGACGCTGTTTGCGATACACCAGGTACGAGCAAAGGATAATCGTCCAGACGAACATAAACAGGATCGCGGAAACCGTCGTGATCATCGTGAACGCACCAATCACGCTGGGATTCACATACAACATCACCACGCCGCCGAGCAGACAGATGCAGGAGAAGGTCAGCCCTTTCGCGGGTACTGCGCGCTTAGAGAGTTTAGCGAACGCTTTCGGTGCCACACCTTCCTGCGCCAGACCAAACAGCATACGGCTGGTAGAGAAGACGCCACTGTTAGCGGAAGACGCCGCAGACGTCAGCACCACAAAGTTAATCACGCTTGCGGCAGCAGGCAGACCTACCAATACAAACAGTTCAACAAACGGGCTTTTCTCCGCGACCACCGAACTCCACGGCGTCACAGACATAATCACAATCAGCGCGAAGACGTAGAACATAATGATACGGATCGGAATGGAGTTAATCGCGCGTGGCAGTGATTTCTCCGGATCTTTGGTTTCCGCAGCTGTTGTACCTACCAGCTCAATCCCCACGAAAGCGAAAACCGCTATCTGGAATCCGGCAAAGAAGCCACTTAAACCTTTCGGGAACCAGCCGCCATCATTCCACAAATGCGTGAATGACGCTTCCACGCCAGTCGGTGACTGGAAGTGCATCATCACCATGATCAAACCAACGACAATCAGTGACACGATGGCGACAATTTTGATCATCGCAAACCAGAACTCCATCTCACCGAACATTTTTACCGTGGCGAGGTTTAGAACCAGTAACAGAATGATCACGGATAACGAAGCAACCCAGTCAGAAAGCCCAGGGAACCAGAATTGCGCATATGCGGTAATGGCAACGACATCTGCCATCCCGGTTACTACCCAACAGAACCAGTAGGTCCAACCAGTAAAATACCCTGCCCACGGCCCCAGTAGATCGGAAGCGAAGTCACTAAAAGATTTGTATTCCAGATTCGAAAGCAGCAATTCCCCCATTGCTCGCATCACGAAAAAGAGCATAAAACCGATGATCATATAAACGAAGATGATCGACGGTCCGGCAAGACTGATTGTTTTACCGGAACCCATAAACAGCCCCGTACCAATGGCCCCACCAATGGCAATAAGCTGGATATGTCGGTTTGTGAGATTGCGCCGTAGCGACTGTTCAGCCGGAGCCTGTTCTTCGGCAACGACTTTTACCTGATCTACCATGTTTTTTTCTTCCTGTACCTGTCTGTGTTGTTCAGGCTCTGCGGCCTTTTGTACGTCTATGATACGACGAATCTGTATCGGGACTCATCGATATTAGGTAAGAATAAGCGGGATGAATACTAAGATTTAAATATTATGTTAATTACATGTTGAATTTGAGGGTCATATCACTCTGGTAACGCGAAACAGCTCACAAAAATAACCGCAACAGAGCCATTTGCAACATAAAATATCGACAGTAAGCAAATTCTAGTTTTTACGCTCTGTTGTCCATTCCCCTCAAATCTGAGGGGAACAGAATGCGCTGCTTAGAGGATTTCCAGCAGTTCGACTTCAAACACCAGGGTGCTGAACGGAGGGATGGACGCGCCTGCGCCACGCTCGCCATATGCCAGTTCCTGCGGGATAGTCAGTTCCCATTTAGAACCTACCGGCATCAGAGTCAGTGCTTCAATCCAGCCAGGGATCACGCCATTAACCGGGAATTCAGCTGGCTCGCCGCGAGCAACGGAGCTGTCAAACACGGTGCCGTCGATCAGTTTTCCGGTGTAATGAACACGAACGCGGTCGGTACGTGCCGGAATTGCGCCTTCACCCTGGTTGATCACGCGGAATTGCAGGCCAGATTCGGTGCTATTTACACCTTCTTTTTTGGCGTTTTCTTCCAGGTATTTCACACCTTCAGCAGCCATCGCCTGGAAACGCTGACGACGAACGGCATCGGCGCGTTCGTGGATTTCACGCAGCGCGCGGTGCACCACATCAACCGGAACAGCCGGATGTTTGCCTTCCAGCGCATCGGCAATGCCTGCAACCAGTGCTTCTGGCAGCAGCCCTTCCAGGCCAGATTCACTCAGTTGTTGCCCTACCTGCAAACCAATGCCGTAGCTTGCTTGCGCTTCGATGGTGTCAAAAGTTGGGGTGGTCATCGTATTTCCTTTCTTAGGGTATAAAGTAGCGGGCAGCATATCAGCCACACTTCTTTGGGTAAAACTTTGTCGCGGGAATGATGACAAATCCCGGGGAAAAAGAAACAATAGCAATATCCCGTATGAATATAATAAAGGCGGGTTTACCACGGACATCATAGCGTTAGCTTATTCATAGGCTATGATTGAGGAACAAGACGCGGAGCAGGAGGAAACCATGCCCGGGCGCTTTGAACTAAAACCAACCCTGGAGAAAGTCTGGCACGCGCCGGACAATTTTCGCTTCATGGACCCGCTGCCGCCGATGCATCGTCGGGGGATCATTATTGCCGCCATTGTATTGGTGGTCGGATTTCTGCTTCCATCTGATGATACGCCCAACGCGCCGGTGGTGACGCGTGAAGCACAGTTAGATATTCAGTCGCAATCACAACCACCGACAGAAGAACAGCTGCGGGCGCAATTAGTTACGCCACAAAATGATCCTGATCAGGTGGCTCCGGTCGCTCCAGAACCAATACAGGAAGGCCAGCCAGAAGAACAGCCGCAAACCACCCAAACGCAACCATTCCAGTCAGATAGCGGAATTGATAATCAATGGCGCTCCTATCGTGTCGAACCAGGTAAAACGATGGCGCAACTGTTCCGCGACCACGGACTGCCCGCTACCGATGTCTATGCCATGGCGCAGGTAGAAGGCGCGGATAAGCCACTGAGTAATTTGCAAAACGGGCAGATGGTGAAAATCCGCCAGAACGCCAGCGGCGTGGTGACGGGCTTAACCATTGATACGGGGAATAATCAACAGGTCCTGTTTACCCGCCAGCCGGATGGCAGTTTTATTCGTGCGCGGTAGATGAAGGGTCAACCAAAAGCCAGCTAAGGATTGTCTCTTTGATGACCTTACGTCTGGCTTCCAGTGCCTGGGGTGAAACCATACTGATGTGATAAACCAGGCCAAGCGTATGCTGGTTGATCAAATAATATCCCCCAAGCGCAGCAATATTAATATTCACCTGCAATGGGTCGATATCTGGCTTAAAAATATTGTGTTTCTTCCCTTCATCCAATAAGGATTCCATTAACTGCAAGTGCGCATGGTTAATTTCTAAGAGACGCTGTGATTTTGCATAATGCACACCTTTACTTTGATTTTCACTATGCACAATTTTTAAAAACCAGGGATTAGAAATATAATAATCCCATGTAAAATCGATTATTTTCTCAATGGCTTTCTGTGGCGGAAGATCTGAGAAATCAAGGGCCTTTTCTTTTTGTCGAATATCGTTCCAGGTATATTCCAGTACTTCGATAAATAAATTTTCTTTATTACCAAAGTGGTGATAAACCGTCTGTTTACTGCACCCCGCGGCCTTGACGATATTATCGACTCTGGCCCCTTCGTAACCATATTCGGCAAATTCATTAACCGCGCATAACAGCAGCTTTTCTTTCAGGCTCTGTACGTTGCTGGTATCAAGATACATAACGCTTCCCCACGACCTCTTCGTGGTGACTATCATAACCTGATTTGATTTCAGCTTCAGAAAAAAGGGCAAAAACTTGTACTTTCATCAGGTTATCAAATGTCCTGTGATCGCCATCGCATATCAACCAACTAGATGGTTGATCTTTTTATCCTCCAGTCGCAAGCTAATCATCACTAAGGAAACAAAATTCAAAAAAAGAGAGCTATTGTATGAAATCCACTCGTCCTGTTGCCGTGATTACCGGAGCCGCACGTGGTATTGGAAAGGGCTGTGCGCTGGAGCTTGCGCGTGGCGGATTTAATCTGCTGATTAATGATCGTCCGGATACCGATAGCGTAGAAAAATTACATGCCACACAACAAGAATGTCTGGCGGAAGGCGTGGAAGTGATTTGCTTCCCTGCTGATGTTGGCGATCTCTCCCTGCATGAAGAGATGCTCGACGCAGCGCAAAACCAGTGGGGACGTCTGGACTGCCTGCTCAACAACGCAGGCATTTCAGTGAAAAAACGCGGTGATCTTCTCGACCTCGAACCAGACAGCTTCGACCAAAATATTGCCATTAACACCCGCGCACCGTTCTTCCTCGCTCAGGCATTCAGTAAGCGCTTACTGGCACAGCCGAAACCGGAAGCAGAACTGCCGCACCGCTCGATTATTTTCGTCAGTTCCATCAACGCCATCATGCTGGCGATGAATCGCGGCGAATATACCATTGCCAAAACTGCCGTCTCTGCCGCTGCTCGTCTGTTTGCTGCTCGCCTTTGTAATGAACAAATTGGCGTTTATGAAGTGCGTCCTGGTCTCATCAAAACCGATATGACTATTCCGGCAACGGCCTATTACGACGAACTGATTGCCAAAGGTCTGGTGCCGTGGGGACGTTGGGGTTATCCGGCTGATATTGCTTCCACTGTCCGCGCGATGGCGGAAGGTAAACTGATTTACACCTGTGGTCAGGCGGTCGCCATCGACGGCGGCTTAAGTATGCCGCGCTTCTGAGGCTGAATCATGAGAGATCTGTTACAACGCCCGGATTTATTCAGTATCAATACCGCGACACTGGGCTATAAAACGCCGCTGCCCGCCATTATTGATGCCTGCGCCGCACGCGGTATTGGCGCCATTGCCCCCTGGCGCAGGGAGTTGCAGGGTGAAGATCTCCAGCAAATCGCCCGCCAGCTTGCTGCCAGTAACATAAACGTTTCCGGTTTGTGCCGTAGCACCTACTACACCGCACCGACGCTGGCGGAGCGCAAACTGGCGATTGACGATAACCGCCGGGCGCTGGACGACGCCGCTGTACTGAACGCCGCCTGTTATATGCAGGTGGTTGGCGGTCTGCCAATGGGAACAAAAGATCTGTATGAAGCGCGGGAACAAGTGAAACAAGGGATTCGCCAGTTACTGCCACATTCGAAAGAGGTCGGCGTGCCGATTGCGCTGGAGCCGCTACACCCGATGACCGCAGCCGATCGTTCCTGTTTGTGCACGTTACGTCAGGCGCTGGACTGGTGTGATGAACTCGATCCCGATGGCGAATTTGGCCTCGGCGTGGCGGTAGATGTCTACCATGTCTGGTGGGACCCGGATCTCGCCAGTCAGATCCTGCGTGCCGGAAAACGCATCCTCGCGTTTCATGTTTCCGACTGGTTAGTGCCGACCACCGATCTGGTCAATGACCGTGGAATGCCGGGAGATGGTGTCATCAATATTCCGTCAATTCGTCGGCTGGTTGAAAACGCCGGATTTAATGGCGCTATTGAACTGGAAATATTCTCACCGTACTGGTGGCAGAAAGATATTAACAGCACGCTGGATATTAGCGTCGATCGCATCGCACATTATTGTTAAGGAATAATCATGAGTGACCAACCCGTTCTGTTCAGCAGAGCGGCGGCTTCTTGCCGCCTGACATTGAACCGTGAAGATAAATGTCATGCTATTAATGAAGAAATGATCGAATCTCTCGACCATTATTTAAATGAAATTGAAAACGACACCACATTACGATTAGTCGAATTAACGGCAACCGGCGATAAATTCTTTTGTGCGGGCGGCGATATTAAATCGTGGTCGGCCTATTCGCCATTAGATATGGGCAGAAAATGGATTAAACGCGGTAACGAGGTTTTTAATCGCCTGCGCAACTTACCCCAATTAACCGTTGCGAATCTCAACGGTCATACCATCGGTGGCGGTATTGAACTTGCCTTGTGCTGCGATATTCGTATCGCTCGCCCCGGCGCGAAATTCTCTAACCCGGAAGTGATGCTCGGCATGGTGCCTGGCTGGATGGGCATTGAACGCGTGCTTAATCAGGTTGGCCCGGTGGTCGGTCGCCAGATGCTGATGCTGGGTAAACGCCTGACGGCGCAGGAAGCTCAGGTGGCGAATTTAATTGATGAAGTGGTAGAAAAAGAACAGGTGGAAAGCTGGATGGCGAACCAGTTAGCGCAGCTGGAAAAATGTGGTCCGGTGGCACTGGCACATATTAAGCAACTGATTCTGGCGCTGGAAAATAAACACGCCGATTACTCCCACCAGTTACTGGCTGGATTAATGTCCGCCACTCAGGATTGCCAACAGGCGACGCACGCATTTGCCGAAAAAGCCGGCGTGAGCTTCCACAATCAATAAGGAAATTGTATGCGTAAGTTATCAACCGCCGAGACACTGGCGGCGCAAATTCAGGACGGCGCAACCATTGCCATTAGCGGCAACGGCGGCGGCATGGTGGAAGCTGACCATATTCTGGCCGCCATTGAAGCGCGCTTTCTGCAAACCGGACACCCGCGCGATCTGACATTAATCCACTCGCTGGGTATTGGCGATCGCGACAGCAAAGGCACTAACCGTTTTGCTCACGCCGAAATGCTCAAACGCATTATTGCCGGACATTTTACCTGGTCGCCCAAGATGCAGGAACTGGTGAAAAGCAATGCTATTGAAGCCTACTGTTTCCCTGGTGGCGTAATTCAGGCACTGCTGCGGGAGATCGGTGCCGGACGTCCGGGGCTTTTTACCCACGTTGGGCTGGGATCGTTTGTTGATCCACGCAATGGTGGCGGTAAGTCGAATGAATGCACGACCGACGACCTGGTAGAACTGATTGAAATCGACGGTGAAACCAAACTCCGCTATCGCCCTTTCAAAGTGGACTACGCGATTTTGCGCGGCACCTATGCCGATCCGCGTGGCAACGTTAGCCTCGAAGAAGAAGCGATTGATATGGATAGCTATTCGATGGCGCTGGCAGCACACAACAGTGGCGGCAAAGTGTTTGTACAGGTGCGCGATGTACTGGAAGCTGGCGCCATTGAACCTCGCAAGGTCAAGCTACCGGGGATTCTGGTCGATGGTATCGTTGAACACCGCGAACAACCGCAAACCTATCTTGGCGGTTACGACCTGACCATCAGCGGTCAGCATCGCCGTCTAAGTTCTAACGACGCTATTGAACTGGTTAGTCATCCGGTGCGTCGCCTGATTGCCCGTCGGGCAGCGCGGGAACTGGCGGCAGGTGCTTCAACCAACTTTGGCTTTGGTATTCCCGGCGGTATTCCTGGGGTTGCACTGCGCGAAGGCGTGCCTTATCAAAGTTTGTGGCTGAGTGTAGAACAGGGTGTACATAACGGCATGATGCTGGATGATGCTCTGTTCGGCTGCGCCCGTAACGCCGATGCCATTATTCCATCACTCGATCAATTCGAATTCTACAGTGGCGGCGGTATCGATATCACCTTCCTCGGCATGGGAGAGATGGATCGGTACGGTAACGTCAACGTATCCCATCTCAATGGCAATCTCATTGGCCCCGGCGGCTTCCTCGAAATTGCGCAAAACGCCCGTAAAGTGGTGTTCTGCGGTACGTTCGACGCTAAAGGCAGCAAGATTGATGTAACGCCTGATGGCCTGCATATCGCCCAGTCAGGTCAAATCCCCAAACTGGTTACCCAGGTGGAAAAAATTACTTTTAGCGCCGCATACGCACAGCAAAGCAGTCAGGAAGTGCTGTATATCACCGAACGTGCGGTATTCCAGTTAACGGCAGAAGGCGTTGAATTAATTGAGATCGCCCCTGGCGTAGAGATTGACCGCGACATTCTGCCGTATATGGCCTTCCGTCCGATTATCAGGCACCCACGCCTGATGGAAAGTAGCCTGTTTACGCCAATGGAGGATGCATGAGTCAGCTTGATGAGGCCATCCTTGATGCACTGACACACGTTACTTTCCCAAAGGGTTTTGCACAGGCAGAACCCGCATGGGTTGTCACGGTAGACGGTGTTGATTACCCACTCTGGAAAACAGATGCCCTGGTAGTCGGCAGTGGTGCAGCCGGGCTACGTGCAGCTGTGGAACTTAAACGCCGCCAGCAAAATGTGTTAATCGCCACCGCCGGGTTATATATGGGGACATCGGCATGTTCTGGCTCTGATAAACAAACACTGTTTACCGCCGCTACCGCGGGCAACGGCGACAACTTCGCCAAACTGGCAGAGGCACTGGCGAGCGGTGGGGCGATGGATCACGACACCGCTTATGTCGAAGCGGTAGGTTCTCTGCACACTCTTGGCGGGTTGCAATATCTTGGTCTGGAATTACCGGAAGATCGCTATGGCGCGATTCTTCGTTATCAAACCGACCATGACGAAGCCGGGCGTGCAACCTCGTGTGGGCCGCGTACCTCAAGGTTAATGGTGAAAGTGCTGCTGGAAGAAGTACAGCGTCTTGCTATCCCAATGTTGACCAGTGCAACAGTGATTAAACTGCTGCATCAGCGTGACGAAAACGGTGAAGACCGTGTGGCGGGGGCAATCCTCGCGACCGGTCATCGCGCCCATAACCCATGGGGGCTGGCAATTGTGACTGCGCCCAATGTGGTACTGGCAACAGGAGGGCCTAGCGAGCTTTATCGCGACAGTGTGTATCCACACAAATGTTTCGGCTCGCTGGGGCTGGCGCTGGAGGAAGGTCTGACGCTAACCAATCTGACTGAAAGCCAGTTTGGTATCGGCACACCGCGCAGCACGTTTCCGTGGAATTTGTCCGGCACCTATGTGCAGGTGATCCCGTATATCTATTCCGTGGATGCCGAGGGCAACGAGTATAACTTCCTCGCGGATTACTATCGCACCACCCAAGAGCTGGCTTCAAACATTTTCCGTAAAGGCTATCAGTGGCCGTTCCACGCCACGCGGGTAATGGATTTTGGCTCCAGCTTGTTAGATATGGCGGTGGCGCAAGAGCAGCAACATGGTCGCCAGGTGTTTATGGATTTCAATCGCAATCCTGAAGTGGTGCCGGGTGACCTGCCCTTCTCATTAGATCGACTGGACGACGACGTTCGCGCGTATCTGGAAAATAACGACGCTCTGGCACCATCGCCCATCGAACGACTGCAACGAATGAATCCGCTGTCTATCTCGCTGTATAAGATGCACGGTTACGATCTCACCACGCAGCCATTGCAGTTTGCCATGAATAATCAGCATATGAATGGCGGCATTGAAGTGGATATCTGGGGACAAACATCTCTGCCCGGTTGTTTTGCTGTGGGGGAAGTTGCTGGCACACACGGCGTCACCCGACCTGGCGGTGCGGCATTGAATGCCGGGCAGGTTTTTGCTGTTCGTCTGGCACGTTTTATTGGTTGCACGCAAAAGCGGAATATTGATGGAGATATAGCACAGCTGGCAGCTCCGGCACTGGCTTCTATAAGAGAGATCATTACTCAGGCGCACGATAACGGAACCGGGATGCCGTTGTCGGTTGTGAGGGAAAAAATTCAGGCACGAATGTCTGACCATGCGGGATTTATTTGTCATGCCGATAAAGTCCGACGCGCCACTCGTGATGCCCTGCTATTGAGTGAATTTGTGCAACGGCATGGATTGGCAATCAAACATGTGGGTGAAGTTGCCGAGCTGTTTATGTGGCGGCATATGGCGCTGACTTCTGCCGCGGTATTAACACAATTAACGCATTATATTGATGCTGGTGGTGGTAGCCGTGGGGCGCGTATGGTTATAGATCCACAAGGCAAATGCCTACCACAAACTCGTCGCGGCGCAAAAGAAGAATGGCGTTTTCGCTCTGAACTCGCTGAAGACAAAAATCACAAATTAACAATTCAATATTCGCAAGGTTCTTTTATTACCGAAGTAAAGTCTTTACGTATTCAACCGTGTATTAACGGTATTTACTTTGAAAAAAACTGGCCAGACTTTTTAAAGGGAGACATTTACACACAATAATTTCCAATATTTCCTCTGTACCTGATTTTTATTGCCTATTACATGGAAATACCAACAACCAGGGTTTATTAATATAATTAAAAGGTTTAAAAATGAATAAAATAAAGAATTATCGATGGTATATGATTGCCCTCGTATGCTTTATCACTGTAATCAATTATCTGGACAGAACGGCGTTAGGTATTGCGGCTCCAACGATTATGGAGACAACCGGAATAACCAAAGAACAATATTCATGGATTGTCAGTGCATTCCAGTTGGCCTATACATTAGGGCAACCGGTAATGGGCTTCTTTATTGATACCGTGGGTCTGAAGTTAAGTTTTGCGATATGTGCCGCAATTTGGGGCCTGGCGACAATGGGCCATGCACTAACCGGAACGTGGTCTGGTCTGGCATTTATGCGCGCCCTGATGGGTTTCAGCGAAGCGTCGGCAATTCCGGCGGGTGTAAAAACCGCATCAACATGGTTCCCGGCAAAAGAGCGTGGCGTGGCGACAGGTGTTTTCAATATGGGCACCTCACTCGGCGCGATGCTTGCTCCACCGTTGATTGCCTGGTGCATTATGTTTCATAGCTGGCAATTTGCGTTTATTGTTTCAGGTAGCCTTGCTTTGCTCGCGGCTTTATTTTGGTTCTTTTGTTATAAAGATCCGAAAGATGCCAAACGCCTTTCTGATGAAGAGCGCCACTATATTGAATCAGGACAAGAACAGCATCTTAAAACAGATAAGAAAGAAAAAACGTCAATCAAGCATATCCTCAGCCAACGTAATTTCTGGGGGATTGGCATCGCGCGTTTTCTCGCAGACCCGGCATGGGGAACCATTAACTTCTGGGTGCCGATTTTCTTCGTCGAAACGCTGCATTTTAGCCTGAAAGAAATTGCCATGTTCGTCTGGCTGCCTTTCCTGCTGGGCGATCTCGGCTGTTTAGCCAGTGGTTTTGTCGCGAAGTTCTTCCACGATCGCGGCGTGAGTTTAATTAACTCACGAAGAATTACCTTCACTATTGCAGCCGTCATTATGATGACGATTGGCCTGGTGAGTATTGTCGAAAATCCCTACATTGCCGTATTACTGATTAGTATTGGCGCGTTCTCGCATCAATGCCTTTCTACTGTAGCAGCAACTCTGGGTGGCGATCTGTTCAAAAAAGACGAAGTAGCTACCGCAGTGGGTATGGCAGGAGCCTGTGCGTGGAGCGGTCAGTTGATTTTCAACCTGTTCATCGGGGCATTCGTTCACATTATCGGCTTCGCGCCGTTCTTTATTGCCCTGGCTTTCTTTGACATTATTGGCGCCATTGCGCTGTGGATGCTTATCAAAGTTAAAGACGAAGAACTACAAGTACAGTTAGCGACAAGCTAATTATTTTACATAGAAACGCTATAATTTAGCTTTGTAGCGTTTCTATTTTTCTCATAAATTAAACGTCTCTTCCAAAACGTTCAGTATCTACTGGCATTGCTTCGCAAATTTATGATTTAGATATCAAAATAACTATTCTAAATTGCCCCCCTGAATGCCTCTGCCATTAACTCTTGCTCACGACCAGGTAATCGAAGACGCTCGGCAATGATTCGCCACTGACTGACAATCCCTCTAAAATTAGCAATAATGTCATCTGCTTCTGTCAAACCAAGTCGAAAATACTCCGCAACTTCTCGAGCTAATTCCAAATCAAGTGCATTATCATTTCTGTAATATTGAGTTTTAGACCGTCAGACCTGGCAACAGGATTCAAATCATATGCCTCAGAAAGCCGCCAACCTTTTCCCGGTATCAAGATATATCCATGATTACGTAAATGGTCATCGGTATTAGAAACAAGAATATTAAAAACAATCCTGGACCAGAGTTCCTTAAGGTCAGTATTAGTCTGCGCTCCATGTCTGATAAGAACATCTGCTAATTCCAGATAACTCACACCTGTAGAGGCATCTTCACCATCCTGATGCCTGGTTAGTGTCATAGCCGAAGCAAAATGCAGACGCCTTCCCGCATTAGTGCGGTCAAAACGACGAACCATAAAACAATGGTAATTGCTGGCAAATTTATGCGCCTGAGCAGGTGCAACATTCAGTCCACAGCCAACAGCAAGTGCATTAACGACCATTTCCCATCCACCAACATCATACTCATCTTTTACACTGGGAAATTTAGCGATGTAGAGATGCCCAGCTTCATCAACAACACTGGCTTTCGGACGTGCCCCCCCTAATGATCCCCCCGGAGCGATTAGCATTCTTAACCATTTTTGCCCCATTAGCTCTTTATTATCAGGATCTTCTTCAATTGCCCGGCTAGCCCTTTCCAGACTCGCTATTTCGGTAAATGGTGGGGCTGCAACATCAATGCGATTATCAAGAAACTCTCCAGCGTCTTCACGTTTGTATCGAAGAGCCCCAACCCGATAAAGATCATGAACACCTAGTAGATAATCAGACTCATAAAGGTGGGAGTCTTTATCACATAACCCGTCTCGAATATCCCTCTCAAAACGACGCTTCATTAGCATACGCCCCCAACGATCCGGGCAGGAATCACTAAATGCACCAAATTTATCCTTTGGAGGAATTGGGTACTGTGCTCCCTCATACAACATTATTTCAGGATCTAACTGAATGAAATTAAGTGAAGGATCTGCAAGCGCCTTTTTATCGTACTCAAACTCAAATATCTCACGCGTCCGAGTGCGGCGACTGTGTAAATAACCAATCCGCTCCGGACCATCCAGGCCTTCCCAATCCGCATACACTCCGATTAATGCCATAATTAATTTCCTTTTAACGGTTTTTTTATCGGTTTTAATAGTGCTGCAAGAGAGGTTGATGTTTCTCCTGTAATAGATGGCGTCGAGCCTTCTGCCAGTGCTGTTAAATCCGTGGTGAGATGACCTTCTTTCTCGTGCCTCATCTGCAATGAGGCTGTCTGAGAACCTTCTTCATTCTTACTTGATGCACGAGAAAGCCCTCTTTTTTTAATCAAACGGGAATCCTGGAGCTGACGCCCTAAGTCGTCTTCAGCTGCAAGCTTATTTAAATCCGTTTCCAGGCCCAAAACCTGCATCACAGACAAATATGCCCCTATCGTGACCCCTGCACTTCCTGACTCCAGAGAGCGCAATGTTATTGGCGACATCCCAGCACGTTCAGCAACTTGCTTTGCGGTAAGCCTGCGTCGTAAACGAGCAAGTTTCAGCCGCTCACCAAATTCACTAAGCATCTGATTCGTATAAGGGAGTAACGGTGCTGTTTTTTTACCCATAGTGATAATATTTTATCTTTTTATGGCTATGATAGCCATAATATTAGCATTTATTGGATTGAACGCACCTGCAAAGCGTTCAAGATTACGAAAGTGATGGTATTTTATCTTTTTATATATAAAAACAATAAAATAACAGCACATTCATATATAACATATTGTTTTTATTATCATACAAGTGAGACGATCGCTGTATTGATGCTTTTGTCGTGTTTTACGCGTAAAAAACATGACACGAACTACCAGCGGCGAGGCTGGGGGCCAGGTATGGGTACTGCGAACTTTTTATAAAAGGAATAGCAAGAGATTTATGGAGGGAACGTCTGTTTCTGCGGTTTTTATCACTTAAAAGCAAAACGCCGACCACTGGTCGGCGTTTTTACGTCTCGTTGAATAACGAATTATTCAGCTACTACGTTTACGATCACTTTCGCGAATACTTCGCTGTGAACCTGGAAGCTCACTTCGTGTTCGCCAGTGGTACGCAGAACGCCGTTCGGCAGACGAACTTCGCTCTTAGCCACTTCAACGCCAGCTGCAGTTACAGCGTCAGCGATGTCGCGAGTACCGATGGAACCGAACAGTTTACCTTCGTCGCCAGCTTTAGACGCGATGGTAACAGTTTCCAGTGCATTGATTTTCTCAGCGCGAGCATTAGCTGCTGCCAGAACTTCAGCCAGTTTAGCTTCCAGTTCAGCGCGACGTGCTTCGAAGAATTCAATGTTTTTCTTGGTAGCTGGAACAGCTTTACCCTGCGGTACCAGGAAGTTACGAGCATAGCCCGCTTTAACGTTTACCTGATCACCCAGGCTACCCAGGTTTGCTACTTTATCAAGCAGAATAACTTGCATTACCTTATCCTCTCAAAGTCGTATTAATGGACCGTGACCGATTACTGATGGCGATCAGTGTACGGCAGCAGGGACAGGTAGCGAGCGCGTTTGATAGCGCGAGCCAGCTGACGCTGGTATTTTGCACGGGTACCGGTGATACGGCTTGGGACAATCTTACCGCTTTCGGTGATGTAGTTTTTCAGCGTAGCGATATCTTTATAGTCGATCTCTTGAACGCCTTCCGCGGTGAAACGGCAGAACTTGCGACGACGGAAATAACGTGCCATATGGCTAGTCTCCAGAATCTATCAATTCAATCTGCTCGGCATGCAAAACCATTTTGCTCAGTCCGTTCTTTGCCTTATGGCATGAAATGAACCCCTGAACGGTTATGCGACTGCCGACCGTTATACTGTGAGTAATGGCCTGGTTTTCGTGTCCGCTAACAATAACGGGCATTTGGCACCATGCCTGCCGGTGAAAGCCGGCTTCCTCCTGCACAGAACGATGCTCAAGCACGAACTGGCAGTGAGGAATTCCTGATGGACTGACCTTTCGAAGGGGAGTCCTGCACACGGTGCCGGACAACACCAGACGGTTGGTCATCAGAAATTACTCTTCAGAATCCCCAGCTTCAGCATCATCAGCGGTTTCGTTTGCGAAATCATCGCGACGCTCACGGCGCTCGTCTTTCGCTTTAACCATCGGAGATGCTTCGGTAACAGCGTGCTTGGTACGCATAACCATGCTGCGGATAACGGCATCGTTGAAGCGGAAGGTAGTTTCCAGCTCATCGATCACTTCCTGCGGAGCTTCAACGTTCATCAGAACGTAGTGTGCTTTGTGCAGTTTGTTGATCGGGTAAGCCAGCTGACGGCGGCCCCAGTCTTCCAGACGGTGGATCTTGCCTTCTGCACCAGTGATGGCAGCAGTGTAGCGCTCGATCATGCCCGGAACCTGTTCGCTCTGGTCAGGATGGACCATAAAAACGATTTCGTAATGACGCATCGAATTGCTCCTTACGGATTATTCAGCCTCCTGTCTGGGTCAGCCGAATCCCGGGGAGGCAAGGAACGTGTTAAAGGTCGGCTGAAAAATGACGCGTTATAGTACTGACATACCCCGCTAAACTCAAGGCCAGCCGACAAATAAATCTCATCCTTCACCAAATCGTACTAACACGCTGATTTGAAGTTCATCACACTTCATCATGGTGTTTTTTTGAACAACTGCATCAGAAATGGTCACCATCCACTTCTTTATCATTGATTAAAATTAAATCAGAAGATCACCACAAGAGGAGAGCACACAAAGTCAGCCGTCGAGGAGGTATCTATGTTCAGCCGTGTTTTAGCCATTCTGGCTGTGCTTTTGCTAAGTGCAAATACATGGGCAGCCATTGAAATTAATAACCACCAGGCCAGAAATATGGACGATGTGCAAAGCTTAGGCGTGATTTATATCAATCATAATTTCGCCACTGAAAGCGAAGCGCGTCAGGCATTAAATGAAGAGACAGATGCGCAGGGCGCAACGTACTACCACGTGATTCTGATGCGGGAACCGGGGAGTAACGGCAATATGCACGCCAGCGCGGATATTTATCGCTAGCACCAGGTATAACCAACGAAACATTGCCATAGTTTGCTTTGCCCCCTTTTCAGGGGGCTTTTTTTGAAAAACGGCTGCGGACTTAGACCAGTTATCTCCCGAAGAAGGAAATCTCCGCAGCGCGTGTTTTACTTCTGCCCGTAATAGGCGTTGGGACCGTGCTTACGCATGAAGTGTTTATTCATGAGATAGCTGTCGATGTGATTCAGTTGCGGGTTAATGCCGCGGGCAATCCACGCCATTTTCGCCACTTCTTCCATCACCACCGCGTTATGCACCGCATCGTGAGCATCTTTCCCCCAGGCGAATGGCCCGTGCTGATACACCACAATTCCCGGCGTATGCAGCGGCTCGGCGTCACCCAGCGTTTCGATAATCACTTTGCCAGTGTTTAGCTCGTATTCCCCCTGCACTTCTTCTTCGCTTAACCCGCGCGTACAGGGGATATCGCCAAAGAAGTAGTCAGCGTGCGTGGTGCCTAATGCCGGGATAGCCAGCCCCGCCTGCGCCCATGCGGTGGCATGCGTGGAATGGGTATGGACAATGCCGCCAAGCGACGGATAACGGCGGTAGAGTTCAAGATGCGTCGCGGTGTCGGAAGACGGACGATACTCCCCTTCCACCACCTTGCCGCTCATATCAACCACCACCATATCGTCTGCTTTCATGGTTTCGTAGGCAACGCCGCTGGGCTTGATCACCACCAGCCCGCGTTCGCGGTCAATGGCGCTGACGTTGCCCCAGGTAAAGGTCACCAGCCCGTAGCGCGGCAGATCCATATTGGCTTCAAATACCTGCTGTTTTAGCTTTTGCATTATGCCGCCTCCACCATGCCGGCTTTGGCCATGCGCGCTTTCACCCAATCACGCGCTTTCGCCACTTCTGCCGCCGGGTCTTCCGCCGTTTCGCTCCACATCTCAATCAGGTACGGCCCGCAATAACCACTCTGTTTGAGCGTTTCGAAGCAACGTTCGAAATCCACTACACCTTCGCCAAACGGGACGTTTTTGAAGACGCCTGGTTTGGTGTCTTTCACATGCACCGCGACGATATGCCCGATCCCGGCCTGCAACTCCATCTGCACGTCGTTGTCCCACGCCGACAAGTTGCCGATATCCGGGTAGAGCTGGAACCACGGGTTGTTAAGATAGTGCGCGTAACCCAGCGCCTTGCTGATGGAGTTCATCAACGGGTAATCCATGATCTCCATCGCCAGCGTCACCTGCGCGCGGCTTGCCATCTCAACGCTCTCTTTCAGGCCGTCACGGAAACGACGACGCGTTTCGTTATTGGCTTCCTGATAGTAAACGTCGTAGCCCGCCAGTTGGATCACGCGAATACCGACATCCTGGGCGAACTGGATAGCTTTGCGCATAATCTCCAGCCCCTGCGCCCGCACTGCGTCATCTTCGCTGCCCAGCGGGAAACGACGATGAGCAGAAAGGCACATGGACGGCACGCGCACGCCGGTTTCAACAATCGCGTTCACCAGCGCCAGACGCTGCTCGCGGCTCCAGTCGAGGCGCGACAGGCGATCGTCCGTTTCATCTACCGAAATCTCGACAAAATCGAAGCCTAACGTTTTTGCCAGTTGCAGCCGTTCCAGCCAGCACTCCCCGGCGGGGAGCGCTTTTTCATAGATGCCAAGCGGGATTTGTTTGGACAACATATCCGCTCCTTAGCCCCACAGTTCAGCGATGGAACGTTTGAACTGACGTGCGGCCTCCACCGGAGAAGCGGCATCACGAATGCTGCGACCAGCGATAAACACATGAATCGGAATGCCTTTAAACAACGGCAGATCTTCCAGCGCCAGACCACCGGTGACGGTGACTTTGAAGCCCATATCGGAAAGACGTTTGATCGCGGTAATGTCCGCTTCGCCCCACGCCACACCTGCGGCCTGTGCGTCACGGCTGCGGTGATAAACCACCTGCCCAATGCCTGCGTCGCGCCACTGTTGCGCCTGTTCCCAGGTCCAGTAACCGGTCAGTTCGATCTGCACGTCGCCGTTAAACTCTTTTGCCACGTCCAGCGCACCTTTAGCTGTGTTGATATCCGCACAGCAAATCACGGTCACCCAGTCAGCGTTAGCTTCGAAGCACATACGAGAAAGGATTTTGCCCGCATCGGCAATTTTGGCGTCTGCCAGTACGATTTTGTGCGGGTAAAGCGCTTTCAGATCGCGAACCGCACGCACGCCTTCGCCCACGCACAGAATGGTACCCACTTCGATAATGTCGACTTCTTCGGCAATCAGGCGAGTGGTTTCATAGGCGCTATCCATAGTCTGGTTGTCCAGCGCGACCTGCAACATCGGTAATGACATTTTCAATTCCTTCTTAAGCTGCCGCGTTGGTGCGGTCAATGAGATCCAGTACTTCCTGCTCGGTACGGCAGGCACGTAAACGGTCGAAATTCTCTTCATCTTCAAACAGATTGACGATCTGCATGATGCCCACTTCCTGGTGAGTGTTGGCATCGACCGCCGCCATGGTGATGAGGATATCCACCGGATCGTTATCTTCGTGGTTGAACTCCAGCGGCTTTTTCAGCGTCACCAGCGCAAAACCGGTTTTCTTAACGCCCTCTTCCGGGCGACCGTGCGGCATTGCCAGGCCGGGTGCGAGCACAAAGTACGGACCGTGCTGTTCAACCGCATCCAGAATCGCCTGGTAGTAACGCGGCTCGACAACATCCGCCGCCACCAGCAGGTCAACGCCGATTTTTACTGCGTCCTGCCATGTCTCAGCTTCAGCCTGCAGGCGGATGGATTTATTCTCCGCCAGCGAATCACGTAATTTCATGGCGCGTCCTTACTTCACGTCCTGCGGAAAATGCTCTTTGATCACTTCCAGCAATTTCGGGCCAAAGTCGGCAGGAGAGAGCATATTGCGCACGCCAACCACATATTTGTTGCCGGTCACAGTGATTTCGCCCGCAATATGGGTAGAAGCGATGATGATATCCGCGCCGCTCAACTCGCTTTTGTATTCGCCAACCGCGCAGCTGTTTACCGTGTGGTCAATGTTCGACTGGGTTAAAAACTGGTCCACTTTCATTTTCATGATCATGGAACTGCCTTGTCCGTTGCCACACACAGCCAGAATACGTACGGTCATAATCAAAACTCCTTATTAAGCAGACTGTTCTGCCAGTTGTTTTTCTGCATCTTCTTCTGCGCGCAGTGCGCGGCCAGCGAAGAACATATAAGCCAGTGCAATTACAATGATGACAGCCATAAAGGCGATACCGATGGAGAAGAAGCCCTGCATCATCGGCGGTGCCAGAATCGACCAGTCCGCCATGCCCATCCAGGCGCTCATACCGGTGAGTTTCACCGCCCAGACGCAACCAAAGATTTCGATCATCCCCATCACCAGGCAAATCTTCAGCGCCGCGCGCCAGCCGCCGAAGTGGTTAGCGAACACGCCGATAGTGGCGTTGGAGAAGAACATCGGGATAAAGCCTGGAATAATCAGGATTGAAGAGCCACAGGCGACCAGGATGCCAACCGCAATCAGTTGCCCGATGGTGCCCCACATAAAACCCCAGACCACGGCGTTCGGCGCGAAGCTATAAATAGCCGCACAGTCAATCGCCAGAACCGCACCCGGGATCAGGCGCTGGGAGATACCGTTGAATGCTTCAGAGAGTTCCGCCACAAACATGCGCACGCCCTGAGTGATGATGAAAATCGCTACCGCGAAGGAGAAACCGGTTTGCAGGATGTAGACCGTCCAGTTCACTTTACCCGCCATCGCTTGTACGGTGTCGATACCAAAGGAGAGCAGAATGGCACCAAAGAAGATAGTCATGACAATCGCCGTGGAGACGATGTTGTCGTGGAAAATATTCAGCCAGCCAGGCAGTTTGAGGTCTTCAACGCTTTCCTCTTTTTTGCCGAGGAACGGTGCGACTTTATAAGCAATCCATGATGCGAACTGCTGCTGGTGACCAATGGAGAAACCACAGCCGTCGGTGACTTCCTGTGTCGGCTTGTACATCATGTTGGAGGTAATGCCCCAGTAGAGCGAAACCAGAATCGCGGTGCAGATAATGGTCGTCCACATGGAGTAGCCGAAGATAAACAGCGTAACGGCAATCAGCCCCGCCTGCTGGAACATGATGTGACCAGTCAGCATGATGGTACGAATACCGGTAATGCGACGCAGCAGCACGTAACAGATGTTCAGCGCCAGCGCTAACAACACCGCGTAACCCACCCAGCTATAGGCATCGCCCATGCGTTCAATGGTTGCCATCATCGACGCGTAAGTATCGGAAATTGCGCCGTTAATGCCGTAGACTTCGGACATTTTCGCCACCACCGGTTTGAAGGTGCTGGTCAGGATGCCGGACCCTGCCTGCAACAACATGAAACCAATTATGGTTTTAATCGTACCTTTAATAATAACGCTGACACTTTTGCGCAGTAGGATGTAACCCAGACAGGTCACAATACCCAGCAACAACGGGGCATTGGTCATGACCTGGTTAAAAAACACGGTAAAGATGTTGTAGAGGATCTCCATAACGATCTCCTGAAGAAGAGGTAACCGGGTATTTCGTACACCCGGAATGTTGTGCTCTCACTCTAATTTTCAAAAGTAATCACAACAAGATTATTTATGATTAAATGTGACGTCGCACGCAAATAATTCCATATAAACAGAATGGGATTCACATAATGAAATATTTATTCATTTAAATTCATTTAGTTAATTGCATTACACATTCAATTTAATCTTTCCACACTCAAAATCCACAATAACTCTCCTGCTAAAAAGTCAAAAAATGGTCATTGCCTTCCTGAAAAAATAGTGTCAGGATTAATCAAAACCAATCACATATTGATTCGAATTGAACTATCACGAAGGTAAATGGCGATGAGTAAAGTGAAAAGTATCACCCGTGAGTCCTGGATCCTGAGCACTTTCCCGGAGTGGGGTAGCTGGCTGAATGAAGAAATTGAGCAAGAGCAGGTCGCCCCTGGCACTTTCGCAATGTGGTGGCTCGGCTGTACCGGGATCTGGTTGAAATCGGAAGGTGGCACCAACGTTTGCGTTGATTTCTGGTGCGGTACTGGCAAACAAAGTCACGGTAACCCGTTCATGAAACAGGGTCACCAGATGCAGCGCATGGCTGGCGTGAAAAAACTGCAGCCAAACCTGCGCACCACCCCGTTTGTTCTTGATCCGTTTGCGATTCGCCAGATCGACGCGGTACTGGCAACTCACGATCACAACGATCATATCGACGTCAACGTCGCTGCTGCCGTGATGCAGAACTGTGCTGATGACGTACCGTTTATCGGACCGAAAACCTGCGTGGATTTATGGATTGGCTGGGGAGTACCGAAAGAGCGTTGCATCGTGGTCAAACCAGGCGATGTGGTAAAAGTGAAAGACATTGAAATTCATGCCCTTGACGCGTTCGATCGTACTGCACTGATCACCCTACCAGCGGATCAAAAAGCGGCTGGCGTGCTGCCAGACGGCATGGACGATCGCGCAGTAAACTATCTGTTCAAAACACCGGGCGGTTCTCTGTATCACAGCGGCGATTCCCACTACTCTAACTACTATGCAAAACATGGCAACGAGCATCAGATCGACGTGGCTTTAGGTTCATACGGCGAAAACCCACGCGGTATTACCGACAAAATGACCAGTGCTGATATCTTGCGTATGGGCGAAGCGCTGAATGCTAAAGTAGTGATCCCGTTCCACCACGATATCTGGTCAAACTTCCAGGCCGATCCGCAAGAGATCCGCGTGCTGTGGGAGATGAAAAAAGATCGCCTGAAGTATGGCTTCAAGCCGTTTATCTGGCAGGTCGGCGGCAAATTTACCTGGCCGCTGGATAAAGACAACTTCGAGTACCACTATCCGCGTGGTTTCGATGATTGCTTCACTATTGAACCAGATCTGCCGTTCAAGTCGTTCCTGTAATCTGTCGCTTGTACCGGATAGCGTGGAGATGCTCGCGCTATCCGGCATAGTATTTCCTGGCTATTTCAAATATCATCTAAAAAAATCAAATTTTATCGGAATAGCTCATGACTGAAGCACAAAGACATCAAATCCTCCTGGAAATGCTCGCACAATTGGGCTTTGTGACCGTTGAGAAAGTCGTTGAGCGTCTGGGAATTTCGCCTGCCACTGCACGACGCGATATCAATAAACTTGACGAAAGCGGCAAACTGAAAAAAGTGCGCAATGGCGCAGAAGCTATTACCCAACAGCGCCCGCGCTGGACGCCGATGAATCTGCATCAAGCGCAGAATCACGATGAAAAAGTACGTATTGCTAAAGCGGCCTCGCAGCTGGTTAATCCGGGCGAAAGCGTAGTCATCAACTGCGGCTCCACCGCGTTTCTGCTTGGGCGGGAAATGTGTGGCAAGCCAGTGCAAATCATCACTAATTATCTACCGCTGGCAAATTACCTGATCGATCAGGAGCATGACAGCGTGATCATTATGGGCGGACAGTACAACAAAAGTCAGTCCATCACTTTAAGCCCGCAAGGCAGCGAAAACAGTCTCTATGCCGGGCACTGGATGTTTACCAGCGGCAAAGGGCTGACAGCAGAAGGGTTGTATAAAACCGATATGCTGACGGCAATGGCAGAGCAGAAGATGCTAAGCGTGGTAGGGAAACTGGTGGTACTGGTTGATAGCAGTAAGATCGGCGAACGCGCGGGAATGCTTTTTAGCCGTGCCGATCAAATCGATATGCTGATCACCGGCAAAAATGCTAACCCGGAAATCCTGCAACAACTGGAAGCGCAAGGGGTCAGCATTCTGCGTGTTTAAAGATGCTGGCGGAAAAATGTCACGGCAGCATCTAACGCCTCAGGCGTAATGCGGTGACGCACGCCTGGCTGCCATGAACAGGTTAGCAGTTTATCCCGTCCCGTCTCGCTTAAGGCCTGCTGCAAACGTAGTGATTCGTCGGCAGGCACGACGTCATCGTCAAGGCCATGCCACAGCAGTAGAGGTCTGTCACCAAGTTGTTCCAGGTGGTTTGTCGCTTCCCACTCTGCCAGCGGCGCGACAATGTTATTGAATTCATTCTGCTGTGCTGCCGTTTCAGATATCAGCGGTGGAAACAGTGAACGGGCGAGCGATGTAAAATAGCCCGATCCCATCATGCTGGCGGTACATTTCACCGTGGGGTGGCGAGCGGTAATTCCCAGTGCCGTCATCGCGCCCATCGACGCGCCACCGACTGCCAGACGGTCATCAAGCAGCCAGTTTTCTTCGGCTATTGCCGCACGTAAAGTAGTGAATTCCTGCATACTTTGTAGCAAGATTTGCCAGAATTGATTTAACCGCCGCGCTGCGTCGCCACTAAAACGACTACCGTGATCGGGCGCATCCGGCATGATCACCCGCAAACCAGCCTGCGCCAGCGCAACGGCAAAATAGCTATACACCAGACTGGACGAAGTAAAGCCGTGATAAAAAATCGCGCACGGTAACGGGGTATCTTTTTGCCCGACAGGATAAGCATGAAGAACGGGAATATCTGCCAGCTCGCGTGATTCTATTTCAATCATCTGTCTCTCCTTTTTGTCTGGTATGACATGAAGAAATCCTTAGCACAAGTTTCTGCTGGCGGTATTAGTTCATAATGTTGAGAAGTGGGTTACGCTTTCATCACGTTTTCATTCGAAAATCGCGTACCAGGTAACAATTCGGGAACATTCCCCCAAAGTTAAATTAATAAGGCACTACACTATGGTTAGCAGGAAACGTAATAGCGTTATTTACCGGTTTGCCAGTTTATTATTGGTGTTGATGTTAAGTGCCTGTAGCGCACTGCAAGGTACGCCACAGCCAGCACCGCCAGTAACCGACCATCCGCAAGAGATTCGCCGCGACCAGACGCAAGGGTTACAGCGAATAGGTAGCGTAAGCACGATGGTTCGGGGTTCTCCGGATGACGCATTAGCAGAAATCAGAGCGAAAGCTGTCGCTGCAAAAGCTGATTATTACGTTGTCGTCATGGTGGACGAAACCATCGTCACAGGACAGTGGTATTCACAAGCCATTTTGTACCGTAAATAAATCAGACAACTTACATAGTCAGCTTTACATTGCTTTGCGTCCCTATGCGTTTACCTGTGCACAATAAATTACCGGCTGGAAGCCTGGGCGTTTATTACCGCGATGGAATGCCCTGCAACATGTGGGGAAACGAAAAATGGAGCTGACGATGAAACAATTCCTTGCCTCACCCTCGCTGCAATTAGTGACTTATCCTGCGAGCGCCACGGCACAGTCTGCAGAATTCGCCAGTGCTGACTGCGTGACAGGCCTGAATGAAATAGGTCAGATCTCAGTTAGCAATATTTCAGGGGATCCGCAGGACGTGGAACGTATCGTGGCGTTAAAGGCTGATGAACAAGGTGCGTCATGGTACCGCATTATTACCATGTACGAAGACCAGCAGCCTGATAACTGGCGCGTACAGGCGATCCTGTATGCGTGAGTGTCATCTACAGCAAATGAACAATGCCGGATGCGGCGCGAGCGCCTTGTCCGGCTAACAATTTTCACATATTTCATTGAGTTAATCGAAACCAGCGTCGTATACACTTACAAACACACTCCTCCCGTCGCCCGCAGCAATAAATCATTCTGGATCTGCTCTGACAACCGTACGCCGCCGCGCGTATCTAACATCACCTGACACCACGCCTGCGCCATTGGCGGAGAGGCATATTTCAACATTTGCGCACCGCAGCCCAGCAGGAATAGCTGATGAGTAATCTCTCGCCCCAGTTCTTCAGCAGGCTTACGCAGCTGCTGCTGTAAACGACGAACCGCGCGATCAAAATAGCGATCCTGCCCTTTCACTTCCACAAATGCTTCCGACAATAAGTCGTATACACCCGCTTGCTTATTGAGCACGCGCAGTACATCCAGGCACATAATATTACCGGAACCTTCCCAAATACTGTTTACCGGCATCTCCCGGTAAAGCCGCGGCAGCTCGCTCTCCTCGCAATAACCAATGCCACCCAGCACCTCCATCGCTTCGGCCACAAACGGCATACCTCGTTTGCAGATCACAAATTTCGCCGCAGGCGTAAATAAACGCGCCCACAGGGCTTCTTTGGCATCGGCACGCCGGTCCCAGGCTCGCGCAAGACGAAACAGCAACGCCGTTTGCCCTTCAAGCTGAAGTGCCATGCGACTTAAGACATGACGCATAAGGGGCTGTTGGATCAATGGATTACCAAAAACATGGCGTTGATGTGCATGATAAATCGCTAGCGAAAATGCACGGCGCATCATGGCATGGCTACCCAGGGCGCAATCAAAACGCGTCATCCCACCCATTTTCAGGATCAGACGAACTCCTTCCCCTTCCTGCCCCAACAACCAGCCAATGGCATCCTGAAACTCCACTTCGCAGCTGGCGTTAGAGCGATTACCCAGCTTATCTTTCAGCCGCTCGAGGCGAATCGCGTTGCGTTGCCCGTCAGGCAAAAAGCGCGGCACAAAAAAGCAGGACAAACCGCCCGTAGTCTGCGCCAGCACCAGATGCGCATCGCTTTGCGGCACCGAGAAAAACCATTTATGCCCCACCAGCCGATAAGAGCCATCTTCCAGGCGCTCTGCGCGGGTGGTGTTGCTCATGACATCGGAACCGCCCTGCTTTTCCGTCATTCCCATGCCAATCAACAAACCGCGTTTTTGCCCACCTGGCAATAAGTGAGAATCGTAGCGATCGCTCAACAGCGGCGTGGTCCAGTCCTGAAACGGCGCGGGTAACATCTGTAACAGCAATGGCGTGGCGGCAAAGGTCATCGTTATCGGACATAACGACCCTGCC
This sequence comes from Escherichia sp. WS338, assembly GCF_046486405.1. Taxonomy (NCBI): domain Bacteria; kingdom Pseudomonadati; phylum Pseudomonadota; class Gammaproteobacteria; order Enterobacterales; family Enterobacteriaceae; genus Escherichia; species Escherichia sp. WS338. Next base: position 142,814 of record NZ_JBJQLL010000006.1, read on the forward strand.
TCAACCTGTGCGTGCAACATAAAACGTGCCGCGCGCGCCACAAATGCGCCGGAGCGAGCGTCTTCTTCCCAGGCAAGATTGTGCACCCGATTGGTACATAGCGCCTGCATCAGCAGGTGCCAGGCGGGGTGAAAACGCACATCGTCCAGACGCCGCCCCTGGGCATCGTAGCGCAATAATTCAGGCGGATTCACATTCGCCAGCCGCCCCAGTTCAAGGGATTCAGCCGTCCCTAACTGCTGACCAATACTGGCTAGAAAATCGCTATCCCAGCCAGCACCTTCACGCGTTACCGCTTCGCAGAGCGCGCCATCAGACAGGTATAAGTTGCTGTTATTTAATGGTATAGGTTGATTAAAAACGGTGTGAGTTTGCCAGTGCACTGTGTCTCCCTCCATCAATGGCAGTCACCATTAGTATGGTCACTGCCATGGATTCATGACAGAAAGAGATTGCTAAAACATTCTTATCCAGCAATGTAATGCGGAACGAAACGTGAGGTGTCTTTGGTGATCAGCGTGTTATCTTCACGGATCCCCATTCCGCACGCTTCATCATCGACAATCCAGCTACCGATGAGTGTGTAGCTATCGCCAAATCGCGGCAGAGGTTGAAACGCCTGGTAGATCATCGGTTCATCGGCGTAATCACCATCAGCGTGGTCAACAACGTTATTCTGACCGTCGAAAATGGTGACGTTTCCGCCTTCGCGCGAGTAAATCGGTTTACGCACATAGCTTTCGCCAGCGGCAATCTGCGGTTTTTCACCATCGAACCAGGATGCAAGAAGGTTAGGATGACCAGGGAAGAAGCGCCAAAGCAGCGGCATTAGCCCTTTATTACTCAAGATACTTTTCCATAACGGCTCCACCCATTGCTCGCGACGCTTGCGCAGCAGCGGACCGTTATCGTCACGCATCATCCACTCCAGCGGATACAGCTTAAATGCACGCTGGATGACATTATCATCAAGATCGGTCAGCACACCGCCGACGCCCAAACCGAGATCTTCAATGTAGATAAACCGCGACTCCTGCCCTGCCTGCTCGGCGCAGTCCTGCAAGTACAGCACGGTACTCCTGTCTTCGTCGGTGTCCTGACAGCAGCAAAAATAAAACGGTTCCCGACTGTAAAGCTCGCTAAAGCGTGAAATCAGGCGCTCCTGAATGGCATTGTACTGATCGGCATCGCGCGGAATAACGCCGCTGCGCCGGGCATCTTCCAGCCACAACCACTGGAAATAAGCCGACTCGTACAATGAAGTTGGCGTATCGGCGTTGTACTCCAGCAACTTAACCGGTGCATTACCACACCAGGCAAAATCCATACGGCCATACAACGAAGGATCGCGTGCGCGCCAGCTTTCGGCGATCACATCCCAGTACAACGGCGGGATCGCCAGTTGCGTCAGGATCTCTTCGTCTTTAACCGCGCGATCCACCACCTCAAGGCACATCTGATGCAGTTCCGCAGTCGGTTTTTCGATCTGCTCTTCAATCTGGCGCAGAGTAAAACGGTAAGCTCGACTCTCGTCCCAATAGATTTCATTGTCGATGATATGAAAGTCGAAACCGTTGTCAGCGGCGATCTGGTCCAGATCCCGCCGTACAGGAACGTTGTGTCTCAGCATGATTAGCCTCCCCAATGCCCACGGGCGCTGGAAGAACGACCATAGCCGCCGCGGGAAACGGTTGACACTTTTTTGGTGGTAAAGCCGCCCGAAGAGTAAGACTCTTTTTTGCCAGAACCGGAGCGCCAGGAGTAATCACCAGAAGTGTTGCGCCAGACGGGGCGCGAAGCAAATGAGGATCCGCCGCTGTTATAGACGAACGGCTCATCGCGATCTTTACGAATAACCCGGCTTAACAAAAATCCAGAAACGACCGGGATCCAACTCTGTTCAACATTGTCGTAGTAGCAATTTTCGTACTTAGACTGACAATTCTGCTGAGTCATATTCTTCGGAACATCGGCATAAAACGCCGCTTTGGCGTTGTTCCAGCCACGCGCGCAAATGTCTGCATTATTACCGTCATCAATACAATCCTGCACAGTCGCGTAAAACGTTCCGTCGCCGTCGTTATCGACATCGCCACTATCGCCACAACCTTTCAATACGAAAAAAGCGGCACCGCCCATTAGCGCCAACGTTAAGTATTTTTGTGCGTAGCGATTGCGGCGCGGCTCAAAAGGATTATGCGGTCTACCAATGCGACTGATTGCCCCATGTCCGATATTTTTGTTATTTCTGGATTTGCGTTTTCTGGCCATGATCGTCCATTACCATGTCATACAAGCTGCGTTAAAAATACCGCCAGCCAGCGCGGCGGTTCCCATAAACATTCCTGCTGCGGTATTGTGATTAATAATTTTTTCGCTTAATGCGGGCATATAAAGCCTGACGCCAGCAAAAACGAGTAATTGAATCACCAGAGCAATCCCGCCCCATGCGAAATAGTCTGGAATACTCACCGCATTGATTGCCGCACTGGATAAGGGGATCACGTACCCCAACAATGTTCCGCTGAACGCCAGTGCCGCCGCGGTGTTATTATTTTTGATTAACTGCCATTCGTTGTGCGGTGTAATTTTGGAGTAGATAAACAGAAAAATAATCACCATAGCCACGCCAATAAAAAAATAAGCGCTAAAGGCAAGAAATGAATCCAGTATATGCATCGTAAACGTCCTTGTAATTAACCAATAATATGAAGTGATGTCAGCGGGATATCGACCCCCAGCGCGCGCGAAAATAACCACTCCGGCTCGCCGAGATCATTAAAAGATTCCTCACCATTTAACAGCAGATATTCGTAAGTATCTTCGGTCACTTGCCGTTGATAGCCCATGGTAAAATTATGGACCTCCCATTTGGCATGGTTTTGATTTTCTACTTTTTCCAGCATGTAGACGGGTTCGATATTTCCCGGTTCTTCGCTATTAAAAAATCGCTGCCAGCGTTTTTCCTGCCAGTTTAAGGTCATTGCCCCCATCGCTTTGGCATTGATCGCCTCGCGCCAGTGACTCTCTTTACTGATACCGTAGCTCTCTTCATAGACAAAGAGCTTGATATCATCAATGTCATCAATATCTTCGCCGCCAGTGGTATTGATTTGCAGAAACTCATCGCCTGAAGTGTAGTAGCGGAAAATCTGGCTACCGCCGCCCAGATCGATGCGGCTGACAGCGGCTACCGTAAATTCCTCACCCGGCAGCGCAATCAGCAATTCATCTTCCAGCAAACGAAACGCTAACGTGTCGAGCGTAAAGCCACTATTGAGATGAAGTCCCAGAGGACCGCGAGCGATAGCAGGCTTATTATCCTTGCCAAACAGACGCTGGAAAAAACCAGACATATTTTATCCTTAAAATAGTTGCCAGCCTTGCAGTGAGGCTGGCAAAAAATTACTCGCCCTGTTGGCGTTGCAGTCTTGCTAATACATCCTGGGCGCTACTTTTATTGCTACCGCCAATTCCGGCTTCCGCCAGCTTTTCATCAAGATCGCGACCGTCTGCGACTTTTTCCAACTGTGCGGCAGCATCCAGGCGAGCCTGACGTTCGGCCTGACGCGTTTGCAGGCGTTTTAAGGATTCTGCCGCTGTCGAAACGCTGGAAGATGCGCCAACGGTAGAGGTCGTTACAGCCTGTTGTGCACGCTGCATGGCTTCAGTAGCTTTAACGACTTCCATTTGCTGCTCAAACTGAGCGATACGCTGCGCTGTCGCTGTAACTGCTTTTTCCACGCCATCACGAGAGACTTCCAGATTCGACAACACTTGCTCTTCAGCGGTAATGAGATTCTCAAGGCGCGCGATTTCTTCAGCAACTTCGTTAATCAACGACGGATTAACGTTCTTGCTTAACGCTTCCAGCGCACGAGCTTCCAGACTGGCTTTGCGCTCACGTAAATCTTTCAGCTTATCGTGACTTAATTTCACCCGCGCCAGCAGATCAACGCGAGATTTTCCGGCTTTATCGAGTTCAGCTTTAGCGTCACGAATATGCTGTTCCAGCATGCGCACGCCCTGGGTTTCTTCAATGGATTCTTCCGCCTGGGAGATAAACGATTTCCCCAGCGTAAATAAACTTTTTAAAATCCCCATAAATACCCGTCCTTGTAATTAGTGTGAATATTCTTCTGTAATTTCAGCCAGATCCAATGCGTTATCTACCAGCGAGGTTATCTCAAGCAGGATATCTTCAAGAGAAGATTTAAGCGATAACGCACCGAAAACAATGTAATACTCTTCCTGTTGCACGCTGGAGATCCCTACCGATGACAATGGCATCATCTTCTGATTTCTTAATAAGAAGGTATTAAATTCATCTGTATTGCTGATACAACTTACCGGACAAATAAAGGTTTCGATAATCATTTGGCGGGAAGTAAATAGAATATTGATTTGCAAATCGCCATAATCATTCATTTTAATAATTAATGCGTTCTCGCTATTTGTTACATCAATATTTTGTTCAGGTACAGTTTGCAGCGCCGTCGCCAGCGCCAACGGATTCCATGTCATATATTATTCCATATAAATTAAGTTTAAATATTAATAAAATGAATATTTGCAGTACGTAATTATCTTACCAGCTATAGACAAAAAAAAACCATCCAAATCTGGATGGCTTTTCATAATTCAGAGGAACTAGCTGCGCTGACGAACCGCTTCAAATAAGCAAATTCCGGTTGCAACCGAAACGTTCAGGGAAGAAACACTTCCTGCCATTGGGATGCTGATCAACTCATCGCAATGTTCACGGGTCAGGCGACGCATACCTTCACCTTCCGCGCCCATCACCAGCGCCAGGCGTCCGGTCATTTTGCTCTGATAGAGTGTATGATCCGCCTCGCCTGCCGTACCGACGATCCAGATATTCTCTTCCTGCAACATACGCATGGTGCGCGCCAGATTAGTCACCCGAATCAGCGGAACGCTTTCTGCCGCACCACAGGCCACTTTTTTCGCCGTGGCGTTGAGCTGTGCGGAGCGATCTTTCGGCACAATCACCGCATGAACACCAGCGGCGTCCGCGCTACGCAGGCACGCGCCGAGGTTGTGCGGATCGGTTACGCCGTCGAGGATCAGCAGGAACGGTTGATCGAGCGAAGCGATCAGATCCGGCAGATCGTTTTCCTGATACTGCCGTCCTGGCTTCACACGAGCGATAATGCCCTGATGCACGGCACCGTCGCTTTTCTCGTCGAGATATTGGCGGTTTGCCAACTGGATAACCACGCCCTGAGACTCAAGGGCGTGAATCAGCGGTAACAGACGTTTATCTTCACGGCCTTTTAAAATAAAGACTTCCTGAAAACGTTCAGGGGCGCGCTCCAGCAGGGCCTGCACTGCGTGGATGCCGTAAATCATTTCGCTCATTAATGTACTCGTTATTTACGTTTTGCCGGGAGCGCCACGCTTGCCCGGCCTACGGATAATTCACCCTCTTCTGTTTGAAGAGGGTAATGATCACTCTGCCACTTTTTTCTTCGCCGCACGCTTCGCTTTGGTCGCTGCGGCTATTTTCTGCGTTTTCGCCGATGGCTTTTTCGCTTTTCTCGCGTCTTTCTTCGCTGCTTTCGGCTTCGGTTTTTTCTCGCCGCGGAAGGCGCTGTCTGGCTCAAAGTTGACCTTTTTGCCGACCTGACGCCGCTTGCCGCCTTTTTTGCCTGCATCGCCTTTTTTCGCTTTCTCGCGCGCCGTTTTACCGACGTTGCGCGGTGCGCGTTCGCTGGAGATCAGGCTAAAGTCGATTTTGCGCTCGTCCATATTAACCGCTTCGACGCGAACTTCCACGCGATCGCCCAGGCGATAAGTCTGGCCGCTGGATTCGCCCATCAGGCGTTGCCCCACCTGGTCAAAGCGATAGTAGTCATTGTCCAGCGAAGAGACATGGACCAGACCATCAATGAACAAGTCATCCAGGCGAACAAAGAAGCCAAAACCAGTGACGCTGGAAATTACGCCTTTAAAGACGTTACCTACCTGGTCGAGCATGAAGTCACACTTCAGCCAGTCAGCCACATCGCGCGTTGCTTCGTCGGCACGACGTTCCGCCATCGAACAGTGCTGACCCAGTTGCAGCATCTCTTCCATCGAATAATGGTAGCCGCCGGTTTCAGTGGTATTCCCCTGATGCCCCTGCTCTTTCGCCAACAGATACTTAATGGCGCGGTGCAGCGTCAGGTCAGGATAACGACGAATCGGCGAAGTAAAGTGCGCATAGGACTGCAATGCCAGACCGAAGTGACCACGGTTTTCCGGATCGTAAATCGCTTGTTTCATCGAGCGCAACAGCATGGTTTGCAGCATTTCTGCGTCAGGACGGTCAGCAACCGATTCCAGCAGTTCCGCGTAGTCACGCGGTTCCGGCTTGTTACCGCCAGGCAATTCCAGCCCCAGTTCCGCCAGCACTGAACGGAAAGAGGTTATTGCTTCAGTGCTCGGCTTGTCGTGAATACGGAACAGTGCCGGTTCTTTGGCCTTCTCAACGAAACGCGCCGCCGAGATATTCGCCAGAATCATGCACTCTTCAATTAACTTGTGTGCGTCGTTACGCTGGGTCTGTTCGATACGCTCAATACGGCGTTCAGCGTTGAAAATGAACTTCGCTTCTTCGCTCTCAAACGAGATCCCGCCGCGTTCTTCACGGGCTTTATCCAGCACTTTATAGAGGTTATGCAGCTCTTCGAGGTGCTTAACCAGCGGGGCGTACTGCTCGCGCAGATCCTGATCGCCCTGCAGAATATGCCAGACTTTGGTGTAGGTCAGACGCGCGTGAGAGCTCATCACCGCTTCATAGAATTTGTAGCCCGTCAGGCGACCTTTCGACGAAATGGTCATCTCACACACCATACACAGGCGGTCTACCTGCGGGTTGAGCGAGCACAGGCCGTTAGAGAGCACTTCCGGCAGCATCGGGATAACCTGCGAAGGGAAGTACACCGACGTACCACGGTTACGCGCTTCTCTGTCCAGCGGTGTTGGCGGACGCACATAGTAACTGACGTCGGCAATTGCGACCCATAAACGCCAGCCGCCGCCGCGTTTTTTCTCACAGTAAACTGCATCGTCAAAGTCACGGGCGTCTTCGCCATCAATGGTGACCAGCGGTAAATCGCGCAGATCGACACGGCCCGCTTTTGCTTCTTCCGGCACTTCTTCTTTCAGCCCGGCAACCTGTTGCTCAACAGCCTGCGGCCAGATGTACGGAATTTCATGGGTACGCAGAGCAATATCAACCGCCATGCCGGTGCCCATATTATCGCCCAGCACTTCGACGATTTTACCCACCGCTTTGGTACGGCGAGTCGGGCGTTGAGTCAGTTCAACCACCACCACAAAGCCCATCCGCGCGCCCATGATCTGATCGGGAGGGATTAAGATATCGAAGCTCAGACGGCTATCGTCAGGAACCACAAAGCCGACGCCCGCTTCGGTGAAGTAGCGACCAACAATCTGGCTGGTTTTTGGCACCAGTACGCGGACAATACGCGCTTCACGACGACCTTTACGGTCAGCGCCCAGCGGCTGAGCCAGCACCTGATCGCCATGAATGCAGGTTTTCATCTGCTCGCTGGAGAGATACAAATCATCTTTACGCCCTTCAACTCGCAGAAAGCCGTAGCCATCACGGTGGCCAATAACGGTACCTTTCACCAGGTCGAGGCGTTCCGGCAGCGCATAGCACTGACGGCGAGTGAAGACCAGTTGACCATCGCGCTCCATCGCGCGCAGGCGGCGACGCAGGCCTTCAAGCTGCTCTTCGCCTTCAATGTGCAGTTCTACCGCCAGCTCATCACGGCTGGCCGGTTTTTCACGTTTGGTTAAATGTTCGAGGATAAATTCCCGACTAGGGATGGGATTCGCGTATTTTTCAGCTTCGCGTTCCTGGAAAGGATCTTGTGACATCTCGGTTCCTCCGTTGTCATCTCTGATGAAGATTTTCGTCACTCCACCAGCAATAATTTATAAAGCGGTTGATTCTCTTCAACCAAATCGGCAAGCGTGTAGTTATCCAGTTCCGTAAGAAAACTTTGCACGGCCTTAGAAAGCGCCTGTTTCAACCGACAGGCAGGTGTAATGTGGCAAAACTCACTGCTGCAATTCACCAGCGATAAGGGCTCCAGCTCGCGCACCACATCACCAATACGTATTGCACTCGCCGGTTTACCCAAGCGAATGCCGCCATTTTTTCCACGAACAGCAGTCACGTAGCCGGCACGACTAAGTTGATTGATTATTTTGACCATATGATTACGGGAGACGCCATAGACGTCAGTCACTTCAGAAATACTGGTCATCCGCCCTTCTGGCAATGACGCCATGTAGATCAGCGCACGTAATCCGTAATCAGTGAAACTCGTTAACTGCACATCAACCTCAAAAGGGAAATCGGGGAAAAATACATTTATATTGATGATAAACCAGCCACAAGCTGTGTCGCTAATTTATTTCAGTTCGGGGAAGGAAAAAAGCGAGGATTTAACACTGTGTCGGATAGCGTAATGGCTTAACCGACACAGCAATGTATCACACTGTTAGCCCGGCAGGCAAAATATCTGCCAGGCGTACCAGAATTACGCGTCGAACGGGTCGCGCAGAATCATGGTTTCAGTACGATCCGGACCAGTAGAGATGATATCGATCGGCACACCGGTCAGCTCTTCAATGCGCTTGATGTAGTTCAGTGCCGCCTGCGGCAGGCCGCTACGATCTTTCACGCCGAAGGTGGATTCAGACCAGCCCGGCATGGTTTCGTAAATCGGCTCTACACCTTTCCAGTCGTCAGCTGCCAGCGGAGTGGTAGTCACTTCACGACCATCCGGCATACGGTAAGCCACGCAGAGTTTAACCTCTTTCAGGCCATCCAGAACGTCCAGTTTAGTCAGGCAGAAGCCAGACAGAGAGTTCAGCTGTACCGCACGACGAACGGCAACGGTGTCCAGCCAGCCGGTACGACGACGACGACCCGTAGTTGCGCCGAATTCGTTACCCTGCTTGCAGAGGAACTCGCCAGTTTCATCAAACAGTTCGGTCGGGAACGGACCTGCACCCACACGAGTGGAGTAAGCTTTGAGGATACCCAGAACGTAATCAACATAACGCGGGCCTAGGCCGGAACCGGTCGCCACGCCACCAGCAGTGGTGTTGGAAGAAGTTACGTACGGATATGTACCGTGGTCGATATCCAGCAGCGTACCCTGCGCACCTTCAAACATGACGAAATCGCCACGCTGACGCGCCTGGTCAAGCAGGTCAGAAACGTCAACAACCATAGAAGTCAGGATGTCGGCAACAGCCATCGTATCATCCAGAACTTTCTGGTAATCAACCGCTTCAGCTTTGTAGTAGTTAACCAACTGGAAGTTGTGATATTCCATCACTTCTTTCAGTTTTTCAGCGAAGGTTTCTTTGTCGAAAAGGTCGCCAACACGCAGACCGCGACGTGCCACTTTATCTTCATAAGCAGGCCCGATACCTCGACCGGTGGTGCCGATCGCTTTCGCGCCACGCGCTTTCTCACGCGCGTTATCCAGCGCAACGTGATAATCAAGGATTAGCGGACATGCTTCAGACAGCAGCAGACGCTCACGAACGGGGATGCCACGGTCTTCCAGTTCTTTCATCTCTTTCATCAGCGCGGCCGGAGACAGCACAACACCGTTACCGATGATGCTGGTTACATTCTCGCGGAGAATACCTGATGGAATAAGATGGAGAACGGTTTTTTCACCGTTGATTACGAGAGTATGGCCTGCGTTGTGACCGCCCTGGTAGCGTACAACATATTTAGCCCGTTCAGTCAGAAGATCGACGATCTTACCTTTACCTTCGTCACCCCATTGGGTGCCCAGTACGACGACGTTGTTACCCATTTTTCAAAATCACCGTTTGCTTAAAAATGGATTCTACCATCGCTTTTTCAGAGTTACAGCACTTTTTGCACTCAAAAATGACCTCGATCAGTCTGTTTTTTGTTCAGCCAATCGTTTTCCTCAACATGTAGTAGACCACAACGCCCGCAACCACAAGTCCACCGCCAAAACGACGTAAAATATTATCGGGCAAATTGGTCATCGCAGAGATCATCTTCTTCCATGCCTTCGGGTAAAGCATCGGCCCTAAACCTTCCAGTACCAAAACCAGGGCAAGCGCCAGCCAGATTGTCGAATTCATTCATTATCCTTATAGAAAAAGAAAACCACCGACATCCCTGAGGATGCGGTGGCTTTATTGACCTGTACCGCAGTCGTTATATTAACGCGTTGCGGAAGTCGGCGTCTTCATGTAGCGGAAGAAATCGCTATCCGGGCTCATGACCATCACGTCCTGATTGCCAGAGAAGCTGTTCTCATAAGCACGCAGGCTACGGATAAATGCGTAGAAGTCCGGATCTTTACTGAATGCATCAGCAAACAGTTTGGCTGCTTCTGCATCGCCTTCACCACGCATGATGCGGCCCTGACGCTCAGCTTCAGCCAGCGTTCTGGTCACTTCATAGTCGGCAGTCGCGCGCAGTTTTTCCGCTTCTTCCTGACCTTGTGAACGGTGACGACGCGCTACCGCTTCACGCTCGGCGCGCATACGGTTGTAGATCGCTTCAGACACTTCGGTCGGCAGGTTGATCTGCTTAATACGCACATCGACAACTTCAATACCCAGCGCCGCCATACTGTTCGGGTTGATGACCGGAACTTTGCCCATCGTCTCAGCCGTTACGCGCTCTGCCGCTTCGGCAATGGCGTTATCTGCTGCCGGGGTAGTAACTTCATCTTCTGTACCCGCAGAACCGGAGTTCAGCGCGTCACGTACTTCGAGGGTCAGACGACCACGGGAATCGGTGACGATGTCTTTCACGTCCAGGCGACCAATTTCAGAACGCAGACGGTCAGAGAACTTACGTTTCAACAGCACTTCCGCTTGCGAAATGTCGCCACCGCCCGTTGCCAGGTAGTAACGGCTGAAATCGCTGATGCGCCATTTGATGTAAGAGTCGACGATCAGGTCTTTCTTCTCTTTGGTCACAAAGCGGTCGGCCTGGTTGTCCATGGTCTGAATACGTGCGTCGAGCATTTTCACCGTTTCAATGAACGGTATCTTGAAATGCAGACCCGGCTCATAAACCAGAGGTTTGTTGTCATCGTCACGCAGTACCTTACCAAAACGCAGCGTAATACCGCGCTCACCTTCTTTGACGACAAAGACAGACATGTAAAGCACTACCAGCACGATGATGATAATCGCGATAACTGACTTACGCATCGTTATTCCCCCTGACGCTGGTAGTCGTTACGCTGCGCGTTGGCGCGGCGTTGGTCCATAATATCGCCCTGACTGGTGGACGACGTGTTGCTTGCTCCACTGGTTGTGGAGGAAGAGGCTGGCGGCAGACGCAGCAGATTGCTGGCACCGTTATCGCTCTTCGCCGCAGGGGCGTTACCACCTTTCAGCATCTGGTCTAACGGCAGAACCATCAAGTTGCCACCTTTATCGTTAACCAGCACTTTGCGGGTGTTGCCCAACACTTTTTCCATCGTCTCGATATACAGACGCTCGCGAGTAATTTCCGGCGCGGCTTTATATTCCGGCAGAAGTTTAGCAAAGCGCGCCACTTCACCCTGAGCTTCCAGGATGGTCTGGGCCTTGTACGCACGCGCCTCTTCGAGGATACGTTGCGCCTGACCGTTCGCACGCGGCTGAACTTCGTTGGTATACGCTTCTGCTTCACGAATGTATTGCTGTTCGTTTTCACGCGCGGCAATCGCATCGTCAAACGCCGCTTTTACTTCTTCCGGCGGACGAGCTGCCTGGAAGTTGACGTCCAGCAGCGTGATACCCATGTCATACGGACGAATCGTCTCTTCCAGTTCGCGCTGAGTATCGCTACGAATCACGGTACGACCTTCCGTCAGAATGCGGTCCATGGTGTATTTACCGATAACCCCACGCAGGGCGCTGTCGGTAGCCTGACGCAGGCTGTCATCCGGGCTGGTCACGCTATACAGATATTTTTCCGGATCGGTGACGCGGTACTGCACGTTCATCTCAACGCGCACTACGTTCTCGTCCGACGTCAGCATCACACCAGAAGCGGCCAGTTCACGCACGGCTTCCACGTTCACCGGTTTGACTTCGTCGATAAACGTCGGTTTCCAGTTCAGACCCGGCTCAACCAGATGGCTGAATTTACCAAAGCGTGTTACCACGCCACGTTCGGCTTCTTTAATGGTATAGAAACCACTGGCCGCCCAGATAATGACAATCGCTGCCGCTGCGATGGTAACGACACGACCGCCAAGCTGCGGGCGCGGGCCTTGCGATGAACTGCCACCGCCAGATCCGGTGCCTTTACCGCCGCCCAGACCACCGAGCTTTTTGCTCAGTTTGCGGAAGATATCATCTAAATCAGGTGGCCCTTGATCGCGACCGCCTTTGTTTCCATTTCCCTCAGAGTTGCCGCCAGGTTTGCTGCTTCCCCACGGGTCGCGGTCTTGTCCGTTATTACCGGGCTGATTCCACGCCATGTTTGTGCTCCATATTTGTTATGCGGTGATCCCTGTTGTCTTTCGACGCCAGAGGATATGACTCCACGCTTCAGACGCTACGCCGTTAGATCAGGTAATCGATCAACGCCGGTTCTTGTTTACAGAGGCGACGCCAGTCAACGATCGGCATACGAACTTGCAGACTTACGCTGCCGTCCTCCTCCATCCACTCTTTTTCTATTGCCTGAAGCTGATAAAAACGACTTCTCAGACGCCCTTCCTGCGGTGGCAGACGCAATGTATGCTGCGCCACCTCGCCGGAAAGCCGCTCCGTCAAAGCCTGAAAAAGCTGTGGTATCCCCGCTCCGGTCTGTGCGGAAAGCCAGACACGGATCGGTTTGTTCTCTTCGTCCCGATCAATACGCGGTTCGAAATCTTCCAGCATATCGATCTTGTTCATCACCAGCAGGGTTGGGATCTCGTGAGCGTCGATCTCTTCAAGAACCGTATTCACCGCTTCGATGTTTTCTTGTACACGCACATCCGCCGCATCAATGACGTGCAGCAGCAATGTGGCTTGCCGCGTCTCTTGTAACGTGGCTTTAAATGCCGCCACCAGATCGTGCGGCAGGTGGCGAATAAACCCTACGGTATCTGCCAACACGGTTTCACCGACATCTGCGACGTCAATACGCCGCAACGTCGGGTCGAGGGTGGCAAACAACTGGTCTGCCGCGTAGACCCGCGCTTCGGTGATGCGATTGAAAAGGGTAGATTTACCGGCGTTGGTATATCCCACCAGCGAAACAGTAGGAACGTCGGCTTTGATACGCGATTGCCGCCCCTGCTCACGCTGCTTTTCAACTCTTTCCAGGCGCGACTGTATCTGCACGATGCGATTACGCAACAAACGACGGTCGGTTTCGAGCTGGGTTTCACCCGGACCACGCAAACCAATCCCGCCTTTCTGTCTTTCAAGGTGGGTCCAGCCACGCACCAGGCGCGTAGCCAGATGGCGCAGCTGCGCCAGCTCAACCTGCAACTTACCCTCATGGGTACGCGCACGTTGGGCGAAAATATCTAAAATAAGGCCGGTGCGGTCGATGACACGACACTCGCACAAACGCTCCAGGTTACGCTCTTGCGCCGGGCTCAGGGCATGGTCAAAAAGAACGACCGAAGCACCCGTCGCTTTGACAGCTTCCGCAATTTCAACTGCTTTACCTTCACCTACAAAATACTTTGGGTGCGGCGCTTTACGGCTACCGGTAATCACCTGCAATGCTTCGACACCGGCGGAAGAGACCAGAGATTCAAACTCCTGGAGATCTTCCATATCTTTGTCTTGCGTAAAATAGATGTGTACCAGTACCGCCTGCTCACCAGCATCATAACGGTCAAACAAGCGTATAACCCTCTAAATAGATCAGCGGGGAACGCAGGATCGCTGGCTCCCCGTGTAAAAAAAACAGCCCGAAACCTTATTCGGTTTCTTCGCTGTCCTGTTGCGCGGAAGTATTCTGCGCGCTGCTACCATGATGGTAGTTACTGCTGGTACCGCCACCGGCGTTGTTACTGTGATGAGAAACCGGGCGAGACGGGACAACAGTAGAAATCGCGTGCTTGTAAACCATCTGGCTGACCGTGTTTTTCAACAGGATCACGAACTGATCAAAAGACTCGATTTGCCCTTGCAGCTTAATACCATTCACCAAATAAATAGAAACTGGAACACGTTCCCGACGCAGTGCGTTCAGGAACGGATCTTGTAAAGATTGCCCCTTAGCCATTCTCTCTTTTCCTTATATGCTTATTTGTACTTTGAACCTTTCGATTCTGAAAAAATTGCGCACGATACGTCTCAATTGTACACATTCAGCCTGCGATAGCACCAACAACCTGTAATACTTCGTCACGCGCTTGTTCTGGTTTTTCACTGTCAAGCCAGTGAACCCCTTCCCAACCACGCAGCCAGGTTATCTGCCGCTTCGCCAACTGTCTCGTGGCGCAAACACCTCGATAAACCATTTCATCGTATGAGATTTCGCCTTCAAGGTAAGACCACATCTGGCGATAACCCACGCAACGAATGGAAGGCAAGTCCGTATGCAAATCTCCTCGGGCAAAAAGCGCCCGGACTTCTGCTTCAAAACCTGAAGCCAACATCTGATGAAAACGCTGCTCAATTCGTTGATGGAGCAGTTCACGGCTCGCCGGGGCGATGGCGAACTGATGCACCTGATACGGTAGAGCGTCTCCTGACGTTTGCGTCAGTTCCGTTAAAGTTTTACCCGAAATGAAAAAAACTTCCAGTGCCCGGGAAAGCCTTTGTGGATCATTTGGATGAATCCTTGCTGCCGCAACCGGATCGATCTCCTGAAGTTGACGATGCAATGACTCCCAACCTTGCTCTGCCGCCTGTTGCTCAATTCTGGCCCGCACTTCCGGGTCCGCCGACGGTAGCGGCGACAACCCTTCCAGCAATGCCTTGAAATACAACATCGTACCGCCCACTAACAGTGGGATCCGCCCCGCCGCGGTGATATCGGCCATTTCCGCCAGCGCATCGCGGCGAAAATCAGCAGCCGAGTAAGCCTGCGACGGATCGCGAATATCCAGCAATCGGTGCGGCGCGGCGAGTAACTCTTCAGCGTTCGGCTTCGCCGTCCCGATATCCATCCCTTTGTAAATAAGGGCAGAATCAACGCTTATCAACTCTACTGGTAAAATTTTACGCAGCTCAATGGCTAACGCCGTTTTACCGGAGGCCGTCGGCCCCATCAAAAAAATCGCCTTAGGCAGGCTCGCCTTACTGATATCACTCATCTTTCAGGGCTTTTATCGCCGGATGTAAATCAACAGATTGTAACAGACCACCCGGCGGCGTTTTCACAAGTTGCGGACATAACCGTTCCACGTCCGCCAGCAGGGTTATGGCCTGCGCCATTGACCACTGCGCATGTTCGCTCATCAGATTTCGTGCAATCCACTGCGCAATATTGCCAGGTTCGAATACGGACTGCTTCGCCAGGTAGCCTATCAGTTCAGGAATCAAGATTTGTAAATTTTGTTGGCGTAAGGGTAAAGGCACGGCCCTGATGGTCACATGCTGCGCATCGGACTGGAAATCAATACCCAATTCCGCCAGGGCAGACTGCGCTTTTTCTAATGCCGATTTTTCTTCACCAGAAACTTTTAGCCGCAGCGGAATCAGCAACGGCTGGGCGCAAACTGGCGCTTCACCCGGCGTCAGTTGCGCCTGACGCAGCCAACGTTCTGCCACTGGCAAGGCTAAAAGTGAAATGTTGCCGTCGCGCTCCAGCAACGCACAGTCGGAATGGACGATAGTCAGTACCCGACCAAAACTCTGACTGTTCGCCGCAAGTGCAGGTTCCTGCGGTTCTGGCGCTTTTGGTTTTTGCATCGGCGCGGGCGTTTGCAAAAGCTGGCGATACACTTCACCTTGCTGTTTCTGGTAACCTGGCTGCGCATTCGGCCAAGGGGCAGCCGGACGACTGCCTGAGGCGGGCGCAGGAGTGTAACGCGGAGCTACTGGCTCACGAACTGCCGGTTCAGCAAAATGATTGCGCCCCGCCGCCACGCGGTTTTCCGGGATGGCGCGCGGTGCAGGTTGTGGTTCATCGTCCAGCGGTAGCGGCGTTTCCAGTTGCTGTTGTAGCACGCTCAGCACGCCCTGATAGATAAAATCATGCACCAGACGCGACTGATGGAAACGCACTTCGTGTTTGGCAGGGTGCACGTTGACGTCCACCTGATGTGGGTCGATCTCCAGATACAGCACAAATGCCGGTTGCTGATCGGCCCCCAGTTTGTCTTCACAGGCCTGGCGGATCGCGTGATTGATCAGGCGATCGCGCATCATGCGACCATTCACATAGCAATACTGAATTTCCGCCAGTGCGGGCGTGGTGTGATTCGGATCTGCCACCCAGCCGCGCAGCGTAAGATCGCCGTGTTGCCATTCAATCGCCAGCGCTTGTTCGAGAAAAGCGGTGCCGCAAATCGCGCCTAAGCGCCGTTCTTTTTGCCCGCCTTCCGGCACTGCGCGGTACTGACGCACAATTTTACCGTTATGCGACAGGTTGATCGTGACGTCGAAACGCGCCAGCGCAATGCGGCGAATAATTTCATCGATATGGTTAAATTCGGTTTTCTCGGTGCGCAGGAATTTGCGCCGCGCCGGGGTGTTGTAGAACAGATCCAGCACCTCCAGCGTCGTTCCCACCGGATGCGCCGCCGGTTTAACCGTTACGTCCATATCGCGCCCTTCGGCATAGGCCTGCCAGGCTTCCTGCTGTTCTGCGATGCGTGAAGTGAGCGTCAGGCGCGAAACCGAACTGATACTCGCCAGCGCCTCACCGCGAAAGCCAAGGCTGATAATGGCTTCGAGATCGTCCAGAGAGGCGATTTTACTGGTGGCATGACGAGCCAGCGCCAGCGCCAGCTCATCTTTTTTGATACCGCAGCCGTTATCACGAATGCGGATAAGTTTCGCCCCACCGCGTTCGATATCAATATCGATACGCGTCGCACCTGCATCGAGGCTGTTTTCCACCAGTTCTTTGACTACCGACGCAGGTCGCTCGACCACCTCACCTGCGGCAATCTGGTTCGCCAGTTGTGGCGGTAAGACCTGAATTGGCATCAATCGTCCTTAGTTTGGCAGCGTGCGATCTGGCGTCGTCACCGTACTGGCAGTTTGTGCCGTTGCACCCTGCGGCGCAGATTGCATCGGATGCGCAAGGAAATAATTACGCAGGCCTTTGTAAATGGCTTCTGCCAGCTGTTGTTGGTAATCGTCGCTCGCCAGCAAACGTTCTTCGCTGTTGTTGCTGATAAAACCGGTTTCGACCAGTACTGATGGGATATCCGGCGAACGCAGAACGCCAAGGCTGGCGTGTTCTGGTCGACGTTTATGTATTTCGCCAATGCGTTGCAACTGACTGATCATACTGGTCGCTACATCATACCCTACACGCTGGGAATGACCGAACTGTAAATCCAGCACCGCCTGGCTTAAATAGGGGTCAGACTGGCTGTTCGCCAGCACATCGCCCGCTCCGCCCAATAGCTCCGACTGTTTCTCATGCTGTTCCAGCCAGCTTGCCATCTCGCTGTTTGCACGACGGTTAGAGAGCACCCATACGGAAGCGCCAGTCGCACTGCGGTTTGGTGCGGCATCAGCGTGAATCGACACGAGGAAATTGGCGTTTTGCTTACGTGCCACATCGCTGCGCCCCATCACCGAGATAAAGTAATCCCCGTCACGGGTTAAAACGCCTTTAAACATTGGATCGTCATTGAGTAAAGTACGCAATTTACGCGCGATGGCGATGGTGACATTTTTCTCCCGCGTGCCACCAGGGCCGATAGCGCCAGGATCCTGACCGCCGTGTCCGGCATCAATAGCGATGATAATTTTATCGCCAGTGTTAGCCGTCGCGCGCGCTGCCGGACGCGTTACCGTATTACTGCTGATAACACCTGTAGTGCGGTTACTTTCCGTTTTAAACGGATTGCGCGCCGGTTCGCTGACGCGCGGTGCGACAACCGCAGGCGTTTCAACGCGTTTAGCAACCACAGGCGGCGAAGGAGGCGGTGGCGGCACATCGGCGTTAATCGTAAAGACGACAGTGTAATTGCTGCCATTCTGCCGCTTCACCGCTTCGGTTTTACCGTTTTCGGTTAGATCGACCACCAGCCGTAGCGTTTGTGCATCTTTAGGCGTTCCGGAGCGAATCGCCTTCACCAGATTATTGCCGCTAAACAACAACGGCAGTCCCTGAATCACGCCCGTTTGTTTGATATCGAGCGCCACGGTGCGTTTGCTTTGATGGCTAAACGCATAATCAGGATCGCCAATAAAACTCAACGTTATCCGCGCCTGCTGATTGCCGTTAGAAACCTGAATATCAGAGAGCGTCGCGGCACCCACCGGCGCGCACAGCAGCAGCAACGTCGCTACCAACCAATTTCTGATGCGATACATCATCCCGCCACCTTTCAAAGGTTAACCGGCTAAACGCGCCAGCAACAATTCACCCGCAGAGGAAACCGCACTCACGCGCGCCTCACGGCCTTGTGCCTGATAATCAATGTGTATTTCGACATCCGGGTCAGGAAGAACACCTGTACCTTGTTGTGGCCACTCCACCAGGCAGATGGCATCGTTGGCAAAATAATCGCGGATCCCCATAAACTCCAGCTCCTCGGGATCGGCAAGGCGGTACAAATCAAAGTGATAAACCATTAAATTGTCGAGCGTATAGGGTTCGACCAGCGTATAAGTGGGGCTTTTGACATTACCCTGATGGCCCAAAGCCTGCAAAAAGCCCCGGCTAAAGGTGGTTTTACCTGCGCCTAAATCGCCATACAGATAGATTACGGTTGCGCCATCGCAGGCTTTCGCTACCCGCTCGCCCAGGTCTAATGTTGCCTGCTCATCAGGGAGCGGAATTACTCGATTCATCATGGTTTTTATCAGTCACTTCCGGGTTAACAATACGCTGTAGCGTGGAAAAGAGATCGGTTGCCAGCATCCCGCGCGTTCCAAAACGCGCCGCCAGTACGTCAGCTGCCGCACCGTGCGCGACACAGCCCGCACAGGCTGCATCATACGGCGACAGTTTTTGCCCAAGCAATGCGCCAATAATACCAGAGAGCACATCGCCCATGCCGCCGCTCGCCATGCCTGCATTCCCGGCATCAATAATGCCTAAAGCGTCAGGATGGGCGGCGACCACGGTTCCGGCACCTTTCAGCACCGCTACGCCGCCATAACGTTGTACCAGACGTTTGGCGCAATGTAAGCGGTCACTTTCAATTTCAGCGACGGAACAGCCTAACAACCGTGCGGCCTCGCCAGGATGTGGCGTGATCACGCGATTGTGACGCTTATCGGGATTGATTGCCAGCAGGTTCAATGCATCGGCATCCCACAACATCGGTTTGCGAAAATTCTCAACTTTTTGCAGGGCTTTTTTCCCCCACTCTTGCTGGCCCAGACCGGGACCAATCACCACCACATCGGCCCATTTCAGGCTTTCGGTAAGAGAGTCCATAGTCAGTTCATGCACCATCAATTCTGGTCGTGCAGTCAGCAGCGGCGCAATGTTCTCACTGCGGGTCAGTACTCGGACTAAACCAGCACCAGCACGTAGCGCCGCTTCCCCCGTCATACGAATAGCCCCCGCCGTGCCGTGATCGCCACCGATAATCACCAGCCGCCCGTGATCGCCTTTATGCGAAGTCGGGCGACGCGGTATCAGCCACTGAGAAAGTTGTTCTGCCGAAAACCGCTGAATTTTCGTCTCCTGACCTGCCAGCCAGCTATCCAGCCCCAGTGAGTCAAAATGCAGTTGTCCGGTAACATCCCGCGCTTTTCCAGTGAGCAAGCCTGGTTTCAGCGCAATAAAAGTGATGGTGTGATCAGCGTTGATTACCGCGCCTGGCGTAGCGCCGGTTTCAGCCAGCAGGCCGGAAGGGATATCAACCGCCACAATCGGCGCAGGGTGAGTATTAGCGTGGTCGATTA
This sequence comes from Escherichia sp. WS338, assembly GCF_046486405.1. NCBI lineage: Bacteria > Pseudomonadati > Pseudomonadota > Gammaproteobacteria > Enterobacterales > Enterobacteriaceae > Escherichia > Escherichia sp. WS338. The sequence goes on from NZ_JBJQLL010000006.1 coordinate 162,860, forward strand.
ACTGGCTAATGGATTCGCGGGGCGCTTGCTGCAAGCCGGTGCCGAGCAGCGCATCAACAATCAGATCTACCGATTCGGGCCAGACAATATTCGAAGCATGGATCTCGCCTCCCGCGTTTAACCATGCTTCGCGTGCCAGCGCGGCCTCTTCCGGCAACGGTTTGTCACTTTCCTGGGCCAGCAGCGTGACATCAATACCGATCGCTTTGGCCAGCCGCGCGACCACGTAGCCATCGCCGCCGTTATTACCATGACCGCACAGCACAAGCCAGTGGCGGGCGTCAGGATAAGCCGAACGACACACCTGGAATGCGGCTTCGCCAGCGCGAAGCATCAGCTCATAGAGTGTGAGCCCCAGCGCATCTGCCGCCTCGCGTTCTCCGCGGCGGATATCGTCGGCGTACCAGACGGTGTGTGGTATACTTACGGGGTTTTTCTTCATTGTATGGTCCGTCATGTCAGAGCCCCTCGATCTCAATCAGTTAGCGCAAAATATTAAACAGTGGGGGCTGGAACTGGGCTTTCAGCAGGTAGGTATTACCGATACCGATCTCAGCGAGTCCGAGCCCAAACTGCAAGCATGGCTGGACAAACAATACCACGGCGAAATGGACTGGATGGCGCGTCACGGTATGCTGCGCGCTCGCCCCCATGAGTTATTGCCCGGTACGCTGCGCGTGATCAGCGTGCGGATGAATTACCTTCCTGCTAACGCCGCATTTGCCAGCACGCTGAAAAACCCTAAGCTCGGCTATGTGAGCCGTTATGCGCTGGGCCGTGACTACCACAAACTTCTGCGCAACCGACTCAAAAAGCTGGGCGAGATGATTCAGCAACATTGTGTTTCGCTGAATTTTAGACCGTTTGTCGATTCTGCGCCTATTCTCGAGCGCCCGTTAGCTGAAAAAGCAGGACTTGGCTGGACAGGTAAGCACTCACTTATCCTCAATCGCGAGGCCGGTTCGTTCTTCTTTTTAGGCGAATTGCTGGTCGATATTCCTCTGCCCGTGGATCAACCAGTCGAGGAAGGATGCGGTAAATGCGTGGCCTGTATGACGATTTGCCCGACCGGAGCCATCGTCGAGCCATATACCGTCGATGCTCGCCGCTGTATCTCTTATCTCACCATCGAACTGGAGGGGGCGATCCCGGAAGAGTTGCGACCGTTAATGGGAAATCGTATTTATGGTTGCGATGACTGCCAGCTTATCTGCCCGTGGAATCGCTATTCGCAACTCACTACAGAAGACGATTTCAGCCCGCGTAAGCCGCTACACGCACCGGAACTCATTGAGTTATTCGCCTGGAGTGAAGAGAAGTTTTTAAAAGTCACGGAAGGTTCGGCGATTCGCCGTATAGGTCACCTGCGTTGGCTGCGTAATATTGCCGTAGCCTTAGGCAATGCGCCCTGGGATGAAACGATTCTGGCGGCGCTGGAGAGTCGTAAAGGTGAGCACCCACTTCTCGATGAGCACATAGCGTGGGCGATTGCGCAGCAAATCGAGAGGCGAAATGCGTGCATAGTCGAAGTGCAATTACCGAAAAAACAGCGTCTGGTTCGGGTGATTGAAAAAGGGTTACCGCGTGACGCCTGATTCATCCACAGCTTGTGAATAAAAATAAAAACGCATTGCAATTCAAGACGAATAAAATCGTCAAGTGATCGACTCGACAAAACGAAATCTTAATTTTTAACTTATCTATCAATAGGTTAAAAAAATACTATTCACCGTGCGAAGTTTCTTTGAAATTAAGATTACGGCCTGAGGCTGTGGATAACTCTGTTTACAAGAGTTTGTCAGAGACAATAAAAACCAGCAATAACGCATCGCGTCGCTGTGGATATTTTATTGAGAGAAGAATTTGGAGCGGGAAACGAGACTCGAACTCGCGACCCCGACCTTGGCAAGGTCGTGCTCTACCAACTGAGCTATTCCCGCTTGGGTGGTCTGTGCTTTACAGCACTTTCAAATTTTGGAGCGGGAAACGAGACTCGAACTCGCGACCCCGACCTTGGCAAGGTCGTGCTCTACCAACTGAGCTATTCCCGCTTAATCTTCGTCTTTCGAACCGCTACTGCCTTGGCTGCCTTCACTCACCTTAGTCACTTACTTTTGTAAGCTCCCAAGGATTCGTTCAGTTGCCGCCTTGTCGCAATTCGAAATACTGCGATTGGGTGGTCTGTGCTTTGCAGCACTTTTCAAATTTTGGAGCGGGAAACGAGACTCGAACTCGCGACCCCGACCTTGGCAAGGTCGTGCTCTACCAACTGAGCTATTCCCGCGTACTACTTAATTTTGCTTTCGTAATTTTCGCATTTCTGCGTCGTTACGGGAGGCGCATTATACGAGAAATCTTTCCCTCTGCAACCCCCCTAAAAAATTTTTTTTGAGTTTTTATCTCAAGTGCTGAAATTATCAGCAAGACGTTCAATTTAGCGTCAAAATCACGCCGCCGCAAGTGGATTCCGGCGCTTACGTGACCAGGAAAAATTTTACAGCTTGATAAAATGCTCGCGGTAGTAAGCCAGTTCTGCCACCGACTCACGGATATCATCCATCGCCTGATGCGTCCCCTGCTTGGTAAAACCATCAAGAATTTCCGGCTTCCAGCGGCGCGCCAGCTCTTTCAGGGTGCTGACATCGAGATAACGGTAGTGGAAGTAGGCTTCCAGCTCCGGCATATATTTAAACAGGAAGCGACGATCCTGGCCGATGCTGTTACCGCAAATCGGCGATTTTCCCGCAGGCACCCACTGTTTTAAGAATTCGAGCGTTGCCAGTTCAGCTTCACGATCGCCCATCGTGCTCGCTTTCACGCGCTCCACCAGCCCGCTGGCGGTATGGGTGCGCACGTTCCAGTCATCCATCAGCGCCAGCTGTTCATCAGACTGGTGTACTGCAATGGTCGGCCCTTCTGCCAGAATATTCAGGTTGGCATCGGTCACCAGCGTGGCAATCTCAATAATGCGATCGCGCTCGGGATCCAGACCGGTCATCTCAAGATCGATCCAAATCAGGTTGTTTTCATTGGCACTCATGCTATTTTCCACCCATTCACAGTGACTATATTGATCCACAATTGCGTGTATCATAGATGTTTTGCCCATCAGGGGCGACCAGGAGTCTGTACGATTGAGTAAAAATAAACTCTCCAAAGGCCAGCAGCGCCGCGTGAACGCCAATCACCAGCGTCGTCTTAAAACGTCTAAGGAGAAGCCCGACTACGACGACAATCTGTTTGGCGAGCCTGATGAAGGTATCGTCATCAGCCGCTTTGGTATGCACGCTGATGTGGAATCCGCCGATGGCGACGTTCACCGCTGCAATATTCGCCGTACCATCCGTTCGTTGGTGACCGGCGACCGCGTAGTCTGGCGTCCGGGTAAACCAGCGGCGGAAGGCGTAAATGTCAAAGGGATCGTGGAAGCGGTGCATGAGCGCACCTCAGTGTTGACGCGCCCGGATTTTTACGACGGTGTGAAACCTATTGCTGCCAACATCGACCAGATTGTCATTGTCTCCGCCATTTTGCCGGAGCTGTCGCTCAATATTATCGACCGTTACCTGGTGGCCTGCGAAACCTTGCAGATTGAGCCGATTATTGTGCTCAACAAGATAGACCTGCTGGACGACGAAGGCATGGAGTTCGTCAACGAGCAGATGGATATCTACCGCAATATCGGTTATCGCGTATTGATGGTTTCCAGTCATACTCAGGATGGGCTGAAACCGCTGGAAGAGGCGTTGACCGGGCGCATCAGCATTTTTGCCGGGCAGTCTGGCGTTGGCAAATCCAGCCTGCTGAACGCATTGCTGGGTCTGCAAAAAGAGATCCTGACCAACGATGTCTCTGACAACTCGGGTCTCGGTCAGCACACCACGACCGCCGCTCGGCTGTATCACTTCCCGCACGGCGGTGATGTGATTGACTCCCCAGGAGTGCGTGAGTTCGGCCTCTGGCACCTGGAGCCGGAACAAATCACTCAGGGCTTTGTCGAATTCCATGACTACTTAGGTCTGTGTAAATATCGCGATTGCAAACACGATACCGATCCGGGCTGCGCTATCCGGGAAGCGGTTGAGGAAGGAAAAATCGCGGAAACCCGTTTCGAAAACTATCACCGTATTCTGGAAAGCATGGCGCAGGTAAAAACGCGTAAAAACTTTTCTGATACGGATGACTGACAATTAAGCTAACCGTCGTTAGAATCGTCCCCTTTTTTTCAGGATCCGGCATGTAGGCCGGATCAGGAACGACAAAACAATGGCCTGGAGGCTACCTTGTTAAATTCATTTAAACTTTCGCTACAGTACATTCTGCCGAAACTATGGCTTACTCGCCTGGCGGGTTGGGGCGCAAGCAAGCGGGCAGGATGGCTGACAAAACTGGTTATCGATCTGTTCGTTAAATACTACAAGGTCGATATGAAAGAGGCGCAAAAGCCGGACACCGCCAGCTACCGCACCTTTAACGAATTCTTTGTCCGTCCGCTGCGTGACGAAGTACGCCCAATCGATACCGATCCGAATGTACTGGTTATGCCTGCCGATGGCGTTATCAGCCAGTTGGGTAAAATCGAAGAAGATAAAATCCTGCAAGCCAAAGGCCACAACTACAGCCTCGACGCCCTGCTGGCAGGCAACTATCTGATGGCGGACCTGTTCCGCAACGGTACGTTTGTGACCACTTACCTCTCCCCGCGTGACTACCACCGCGTACACATGCCGTGCAACGGTATTCTGCGTGAGATGATCTACGTGCCGGGCGATCTCTTTTCCGTTAACCATCTCACCGCTCAGAACGTGCCGAATCTGTTTGCCCGTAACGAACGCGTGATCTGCCTGTTCGATACCGAATTTGGCCCAATGGCGCAGATTCTGGTCGGGGCGACGATTGTAGGCAGCATTGAGACGGTCTGGGCGGGCACCATTACGCCGCCGCGCGAAGGTATCATCAAGCGCTGGACCTGGCCTGCCGGGGAAAACGACGGTTCTGTGGCACTGCTGAAAGGCCAGGAAATGGGTCGCTTTAAACTCGGTTCCACCGTTATCAACCTGTTTGCACCGGGTAAAGTGAATCTGGTTGAGCAACTGGAAAGCCTGTCTGTTACGAAAATTGGCCAGCCGCTGGCAGTATCTACCGAAATCTTTGTTACGCCAGACGCTGAACCCTCCCCGCTTCCTGCTGAAGAGATCGAAGCAGAACACGACGCCAGCCCATTGGTTGACGACAAAAAAGACCAGGTCTAATCCATCAAAGGAAACGCTGACGTGCGCCTGATTATCACTTTTCTGATGGCCTGGTGCCTCAGTTGGGGGGCGTACGCCGCGACGGCCCCCGATAGCAAACAAATCTCACAAGAACTGGAGCAGGCAAAAGCGGCGAAACCCGCGCAACCGGAAGTCGTAGAGGCGCTCCAGTCTGCCTTAAATGCGCTTGAGGAACGGAAAGGTTCCCTTGAGCGCATCAAGCAATATCAAGAAGTCATTGATAATTATCCGAAACTCTCCGCTACTCTGCGCGCGCAATTAAACAACATGCGTGACGAGCCGCGCAGCGTGTCACCGGGAATGTCTACCGACGCGCTGAATCAGGAAATTCTCCAGGTCAGTAGCCAGTTGCTGGATAAAAGCCGTCAGGCCCAGCAAGAGCAGGAACGCGCCCGCGAGATTGCCGATTCGCTGAATCAACTGCCGCAACAGCAAACCGATGCCCGCCGTCAGTTAAATGAAATCGAGCGCCGCCTGGGGACGCTTACCGGCAATTCCCCGCTCAATCAGGCACAAAATTTCGCGTTGCAGTCTGACTCCGCACGCCTGAAAGCGCTCGTCGATGAACTGGAACTCGCGCAGCTGTCCGCCAATAACCGCCAGGAATTAGCGCGCTTACGCTCAGAGCTGGCGGAAAAAGAGAGCCAGCAACTGGATGCGTATTTGCAGGCCTTACGTAATCAGTTGAACAGCCAACGTCAGCTTGAGGCGGAGCGGGCGCTGGAAAGTACCGAATTACTGGCAGAAAACAGTGCCGATTTGCCGAAAGATATCGTCGCGCAATTCAAAATTAACCGCGAACTATCGGCAGCGCTGAATCAACAGGCGCAGCGGATGGATCTCGTTGCCTCGCAACAGCGTCAGGCTGCCAGCCAGACGTTACAGGTCCGGCAGGCGTTGAATACGCTGCGTGAACAGTCGCAATGGCTGGGATCGTCCAACCTGCTCGGTGAAGCGTTGCGGGCGCAGGTGGCACGGCTACCGGAAATGCCAAAACCACAACAGCTTGATACCGAAATGGCGCAGTTGCGTGTGCAACGGTTACGTTATGAGGATCTGCTAAATAAACAGCCGCTGCTACGGCAAATCCATCAGGCCGACGGTCAGCCGCTGACCGCCGAGCAAAACCGTATTCTGGAAGCACAGCTACGCACTCAGCGTGAGTTGCTGAACTCATTGTTGCAGGGTGGAGACACGCTACTACTGGAACTGACCAAGCTGAAAGTCTCCAACGGGCAACTGGAGGATGCGCTGAAAGAGGTGAATGAAGCGACGCACCGCTATCTGTTCTGGACCTCTGACGTGCGCCCGATGACCATCGCCTGGCCGCTGGAAATCGCCCAGGATCTGCGTCGTCTCATTTCGCTGGACACCTTCAGTCAGTTGGGCAAAGCCAGTGTAATGATGCTGACCAGTAAAGAGACGATTTTGCCGCTGTTTGGCGCGTTGATTCTGGTCGGTTGCAGTATTTACTCGCGCCGCTATTTCACCCGTTTTCTTGAACGTTCGGCGGCGAAAGTCGGCAAAGTGACTCAGGATCACTTCTGGCTGACGTTACGCACTCTTTTCTGGTCGATTCTCGTCGCGTCACCGCTGCCTGTGCTGTGGATGACGCTGGGTTACGGCTTGCGCGAGGCGTGGCCTTATCCGCTGGCGGTCGCGATTGGTGATGGCGTAACAGCCACCGTGCCGCTGCTGTGGGTAGTGATGATTTGCGCCACCTTTGCCCGCCCGAACGGCTTGTTTATCGCTCATTTTGGCTGGCCGCGCGAACGGGTTTCCCGTGGGATGCGCTACTACCTGATGAGCATCGGGCTTATTGTGCCGCTGATTATGGCGCTGATGATGTTCGATAACCTCGACGACCGTGAATTCTCCGGTTCGCTGGGACGGCTTTGCTTTATCCTCATTTGCGGTGCGCTGGCGGTGGTCACTCTCAGTCTGAAAAAGGCCGGGATCCCGCTGTATCTCAACAAAGAAGGCAGCGGCGACAACATTACCAACCATATGCTGTGGAACATGATGATTGGCGCACCGCTGGTTGCCATTCTGGCGTCGGCGGTGGGTTATCTGGCAACGGCGCAGGCGCTGTTAGCGAGGCTTGAAACCTCGGTTGCCATCTGGTTCTTGCTACTGGTGGTTTATCACGTTATCCGCCGCTGGATGCTGATCCAGCGCCGCAGGCTGGCGTTTGACCGGGCGAAGCATCGCCGGGCAGAGATGTTAGCGCAGCGTGCGCGTGGCGAAGAGGAAGCGCATCATCACAGTAGCCCGGAAGGAGCAATTGAAGTCGATGAAAGCGAAGTCGATCTCGATGCCATCAGTGCGCAATCCTTGCGGCTGGTGCGCTCAATTTTGATGTTGATCGCCCTGCTTTCGGTCATTGTGCTGTGGTCAGAAATCCATTCCGCTTTCGGCTTCCTCGAAAATATTTCGCTGTGGGATGTCACTTCCACGGTACAGGGCGTAGAAAGCCTGGAGCCGATTACCCTCGGTGCGGTGCTGATTGCCATTCTGGTGTTTATCATCACCACGCAGCTGGTGCGCAACCTGCCCGCGCTGCTGGAACTGGCGATTCTGCAGCACCTGGATTTAACGCCGGGTACGGGCTACGCCATCACCACCATCACCAAATATCTGCTGATGCTGATTGGCGGGCTGGTCGGCTTCTCGATGATTGGTATTGAGTGGTCGAAATTGCAGTGGCTGGTCGCCGCGCTCGGTGTTGGTCTCGGTTTTGGTTTGCAGGAAATTTTCGCCAACTTTATCTCTGGCCTGATTATCCTGTTCGAAAAACCGATTCGCATTGGCGATACGGTAACGATCCGCGATCTTACCGGTAGTGTGACGAAAATTAACACCCGCGCCACCACCATCAGCGACTGGGACCGCAAAGAAATTATCGTGCCGAACAAGGCGTTTATTACCGAGCAGTTTATCAACTGGTCGCTCTCTGACTCGGTCACGCGCGTGGTGTTGACGATTCCGGCCCCTGCCGATGCCAACAGTGAAGAAGTGACGGAAATCCTGCTCACCGCAGCGCGTCGCTGCTCGCTGGTGATCGACAACCCGGCGCCGGAAGTCTTCCTGGTGGATCTGCAACAGGGGATTCAAATTTTCGAGCTGCGTATTTACGCCGCTGAGATGGGTCACCGTATGCCACTACGCCATGAGATTCACCAGCTAATTCTGGCAGGATTCCATGCCCACGGTATCGATATGCCATTCCCGCCCTTCCAGATGCGTCTGGAAAGCCTGAATGGTAAACAAACGGGGAGAACATTAACTTCTGCGGGCAAAGGTCGTCAGGCGGGAAGTTTGTAAGGTCTTTGTGGCCGGATGAACCCATCCGGCTTATAAGCAAAACTGATAGCGCAGAAAAAACTGCCACAGCCAATAGCCGAAAATAGCCAGCGCGGTGGCGTACATAAACCAGCCGCGTTTTTTTCGCCACAAAGCGAACCAGAGAAAAGGGAAAAAGAGCGGTAACGTCATTATCACACCGACATCACGGGTATCGTCATCTTCGAGATACATCAGCACATCGCAGACGTTATTAATCCCGCGTCCATCAATCATCCACTCTTTGTCCAGCGCGGAAGTGATGGTTATCCAGAGGAACGCCACAATAAACCAGATGCAGCACAAGATAAACATGCGCGCACTCATGAGATAATCGGTCGCTTAATTTCGCTATAGCGCATACGAAACAAATCGCCGTATCCCACTAATTCTCCGCGAAAAACCAGACATCTAATAAGATAAGCGCAATAGATATCCGGCAGGTTTCCCCACCGCGGACCATCGCGCTCTTTGAGGGTATTAATAGTGTTACCCACCACCATCGCTACTTTGCGGGTGTGGCGGGTATCGACAAAAGAGAGGACCGTTTGCTCTATTTCCGCCACATCCCCGGCAGAAAATTGCAGCTCCCTGATTTCATCTTCGGTTATCACTGGATCCCGACTAGCGTCGTCCATAACGTCTTCCTTTCCAGACAACTCATCGCCGGAGAGACGATGAGTTGCAGGATTTCATATGATCAGTCGAGAGCTAACTCAGGTTTGTTCGCCATGCGACTGCAATAGTTCTGGTAAATCGCCATCGCTAACAGCGAGAAGAAGACAGGGCCGCCAATCATCCACAATGTGCTGTCCCAGTCTCCAGCTTCAACCACAGGTTGAATGATGGTGAAGACGTTCGCAAATGTCACCACCAGTACGACAACCACTGTTGCAATCATTGCCGACATATGCGTTTTGAAAATCACAAACGGTCTGTCGAGATCCTGACGTGCTTTAAAGAATGGGAAAGCCAGCGCGAGGAACAGGTAAGGAAGCGTCATAGACACGTTCGCCATCAGCGTCAGCTTGTTAAAGAACGCCGATGCGGTACCGCCACCAAACGAAACCAGCAGGATGAAGACAGTAACCAACCCGCACTGCATCCACATGGCGATAGACGGCATCCCCATCGCATTCAGGCGCGTCATCGGTTCCGGCCACAACGCTTTCGGCGTCCCCTGGATGATGGCTTTCAGCGGTGAATAGCAAAGCGTAAAGAACGCACCGGTATAAGCGAGGAACATCGAAAGTCCGGTAATACGCGCAAACCATACGCCCAGCGACAATGACGCTTCAGGTGACAAATGCAGTGCGTTACCCAGCGTCACCCCGAGGCTCTTCATCAGCACATAGGTAATATTGCCGAGGTTAACGGAACCATTACTTAATACCTGCTGCCAGTTTGTGCTGACGCCCCATAAAAATATTGCCAGCGAATAACCGATTGAAATAACAATAGCGGCAAAAACAATACCTTTGGCAAAGTTCTTTTCTGGATTTTCCGTTTTATCGACCAGACCACCAACCGCTTCAATTCCACCATAGGCAAAAATAGCAAATACCACAAACGATAGCATTGCCAGACCGGACTGATAACCTGGGTTCGGTGATGCAAGGAAATTAATATCCTGCGCGAAATGCCCACCATTTAATAACAAAATAGTAATGCTTACTAACAGCAATACTAAATTCAGACACATTACTGCAATACCGCCCACCGCAGTAATGCGGGCAATTTTATTAATCCCTTTTGAAGCAACGACGGTGACCAGAATCATCCATGCCACTGCCAGCAGACCAACCACCTGCGTAGGCTCCAGTCCGGCAATACGCCAGTGCTGGGTCATGTCGCTACCATAGAGGAATGTTGAGAACGGTACCCAAACTTTCGCGGAGGTACTCACCATCCAGATGATATAAGAGGAAAACCACATAAACGTACCAATGAAGGCAAAACGTGGTCCGACACTATTATTCATCCAGGAATAGATACCGCCTTCTTCTTTGCGATAAGCAGCTCCCATTTCAGCCATCATTAAGGCGAATGGAATAAAGAATAACAATGCAGAAAATATATAAAAGGGAATCGCACTATAACCCATTAAGTAATAAGCCGATGGGCTATTGGCAAATCCAAATACGGAAGTAAAGATCATCAATATGAGTCCTATCAGACTCATCTTTTTTATCGAGTGAGGCATGAAACCATCCTTCATTTCAGCGCGTGTATAAAACGCGCCCACTGAACTGCACTGCCCAACATTGAGCGGGCAGCGTAAAAACCAATACAGAATTGATACCTGGATGATATCAAATATCCAGTCTTAAATTGTGGCCTTTAGCGGAAAAATGAAAACATATGCTACAGAATGGCGCTTATCACGCCATTCTTCGCGGTTAATTCAGTAATTTTTCAGAATTATGCCCGGTCAACGCTAAAGGCGATGACTTCAGCCAGTGTCTCCGCGCCCAGCGCCAACATCACCAGACGATCAACGCCTAATGCCACGCCGGAACAGTCAGGCATACCGACTTTCAAGGCTTCAATCAGATTCTGGTCAATGGGGTGCTGCGGCAAACCGCGCGCCGCGCGCTTACGGTTATCTTGTTCAAAGCGTTGTTGCTGCTCACGGGCATCCGTCAATTCATGGAAACCATTCGCCAGCTCAATACCTTTATAATAAACCTCAAAGCGTTCAGCGACCCGATGATCTTCGGTACTGATTTGCGCCAGTGATGCCTGGCTGGCTGGAAAGTGGTACACAAAGGTCGGTTTTTCTTTGCCAATATTTGGCTCTACGCCAAAGGTAAACAGCAATTGTAGAAGCGTGTCGCGGTCTTCTTCAGTATCGGCAACGTTGCTCAAATCCAGTTTCGCTGCCACTTCCCGCAGTTGCGTTTTGTCGGCAGAGAGTGGGTCAATTTCCAGATAACGCAAGAAAGCTTGTTGATAAGAAAGGCTTTCTGCTGCCGGACAGTCCAGCACCTGTTGCAAGAGATCGTCCACCTCGTTCATCAACCGGTACATATCATAGTGCGGTCGATACCACTCAAGCATAGTGAACTCAGGGTTGTGATAACGCCCCATCTCTTCATTACGGAAGCTGCGGCACAGCTGGAATACCGGCCCACAACCAGCAACCAGCAGGCGTTTCATATGGTATTCCGGGCTGGTCATTAACCAGAGATTCATCCCCTGCGAATGCCCGGGGCCTACGAAACGTGTCTCAAACGGGACCAAATGAATATCGGTTACCGTCGCCTGGCTCATACAAGGCGTCTCCACCTCCAGCACTCCACGATCGGCAAAGAAACGACGGATCTCCGCCATAATCGCCGCGCGTTTTAATAAGTTAGGAATGGATGCGCTCGGCTGCCAGGATGCCGTTTCGCTCATAGTTAAATCTCCAGTTTTTGACAAGGGCACGAAGTCTACTCGCAACGCGACGGCGAGACAAATTTTACGCAGGAATCAAACAAGGGTGGGCAGTGACTAAAAAAAGCACGATCTGATGGTTTAGTAATTAAATTAATCATCTTCAGTGATAATTTAGCCCTCTTGCGCACTAAAAAAATCGATCTCGTCAAATTTCAGACTTATCCATCAGACTATACTGTTGTACCTATAAAGGAGCAGTGGAATAGCGTTCGCAGACCGTAACTTTCAGGCACTTACCCTGAAGTACGGGGCTGTGGGATAAAAACAATCTGGAGGAATGTCGTGCAAACCTTTCAAGCCGATCTTGCCATTGTAGGCGCCGGTGGCGCGGGATTACGTGCTGCAATTGCTGCCGCGCAGGCAAATCCAAATGCAAAAATCGCACTAATCTCAAAAGTATACCCGATGCGTAGCCATACCGTTGCTGCAGAAGGGGGCTCCGCCGCTGTCGCGCAGGATCATGACAGCTTCGAATATCACTTTCACGATACAGTAGCGGGTGGCGACTGGTTGTGTGAGCAGGATGTCGTGGATTATTTCGTCCACCACTGCCCAACCGAAATGACCCAACTGGAACTGTGGGGGTGCCCATGGAGCCGTCGCCCGGATGGTAGCGTCAACGTACGTCGCTTCGGCGGCATGAAAATCGAGCGCACCTGGTTCGCCGCCGATAAGACCGGCTTCCATATGCTGCACACGCTGTTCCAGACCTCTCTGCAATTCCCGCAGATCCAGCGTTTTGACGAACATTTCGTGCTGGATATTCTGGTTGATGATGGTCATGTTCGCGGCCTGGTAGCAATGAACATGATGGAAGGCACGCTGGTGCAGATCCGTGCTAACGCGGTCGTTATGGCTACCGGCGGTGCGGGTCGCGTTTATCGTTACAACACCAACGGCGGCATCGTTACCGGTGACGGTATGGGTATGGCGCTAAGCCACGGCGTTCCGCTGCGTGACATGGAATTCGTTCAGTATCACCCAACCGGTCTGCCCGGTTCCGGTATCCTGATGACAGAAGGCTGCCGCGGTGAAGGTGGTATTCTGGTCAACAAAAATGGCTACCGTTATCTGCAAGATTACGGCATGGGCCCGGAAACTCCGCTGGGCGAGCCGAAAAACAAATATATGGAACTGGGTCCACGCGACAAAGTTTCTCAGGCCTTCTGGCACGAATGGCGTAAAGGCAACACCATCTCCACGCCACGTGGCGATGTGGTTTATCTCGACCTGCGTCACCTCGGCGAGAAAAAACTGCATGAACGTCTGCCGTTCATCTGCGAACTGGCGAAAGCGTACGTTGGCGTCGATCCGGTTAAAGAACCGATTCCGGTACGTCCGACCGCACACTACACCATGGGCGGTATCGAAACCGATCAGAACTGTGAAACCCGCATTAAAGGTCTGTTCGCCGTGGGTGAATGTTCCTCTGTTGGTCTGCACGGTGCGAACCGTCTGGGCTCCAACTCGCTGGCGGAACTGGTGGTCTTCGGTCGTCTGGCCGGTGAGCAAGCTATGGAACGCGCATCTACTGCCGGTAATGGCAACGATGCAGCAATCAATGCTCAGGTTGCTGGCGTTGAACAGCGCCTGAAAGATCTGGTTAACCAGGATGGCGGCGAAAACTGGGCTAAGATCCGCGACGAAATGGGCATGGCCATGGAAGAAGGCTGCGGTATCTACCGTACGCCGGAACTGATGCAGAAAACCATCGACAAGCTGGCAGAGCTGCAGGAACGCTTCAAGCGCGTGCGCATCACCGACACTTCCAGCGTGTTCAACACCGACCTGCTCTACACCATTGAGCTGGGCCACGGTCTGAACGTTGCTGAATGTATGGCGCACTCCGCAATGGCACGTAAAGAGTCCCGCGGCGCGCACCAGCGTCTGGACGAAGGTTGCACCGAGCGTGACGACGTCAACTTCCTCAAACACACCCTCGCCTTCCGCGATGCTGATGGCACAACTCGCCTGGAGTACAGCGACGTGAAGATTACTACGCTGCCGCCAGCTAAACGTGTTTACGGTGGCGAAGCGGATGCAGCCGATAAGGCGGAAGCAGCCAATAAGAAGGAGAAGGCGAATGGCTGAGATGAAAAACCTGAAAATTGAGGTGGTGCGCTATAACCCGGAAGTCGATACCGCACCGCATAGCGCATTCTATGAAGTGCCTTATGACGCAACTACCTCATTACTGGATGCGCTGGGCTACATCAAAGACAACCTGGCACCGGACCTGAGCTACCGCTGGTCCTGCCGTATGGCGATTTGTGGCTCCTGCGGCATGATGGTTAACAACGTGCCAAAACTGGCATGTAAAACCTTCCTGCGTGATTACACCGACGGTATGAAGGTTGAAGCGTTAGCTAACTTCCCGATTGAACGCGATCTGGTGGTCGATATGACCCACTTCATCGAAAGTCTGGAAGCGATCAAACCGTACATCATCGGCAACTCCCGCACCGCGGATCAGGGTACTAACATCCAGACCCCGGCGCAGATGGCGAAGTATCACCAGTTCTCCGGTTGCATCAACTGTGGTCTGTGCTACGCCGCGTGCCCGCAGTTTGGCCTGAACCCAGAGTTCATCGGTCCGGCTGCCATTACGCTGGCGCATCGTTATAACGAAGATAGCCGCGACCACGGTAAGAAGGAGCGTATGGCGCAGTTGAACAGCCAGAACGGCGTATGGAGCTGTACTTTCGTGGGCTACTGCTCCGAAGTCTGCCCGAAACACGTCGATCCGGCTGCGGCCATTCAGCAGGGCAAAGTAGAAAGTTCGAAAGACTTTCTTATCGCGACCCTGAAACCACGCTAAGGAGTGCAACATGACGACTAAACGTAAACCGTATGTACGGCCAATGACGTCCACCTGGTGGAAAAAATTGCCGTTTTATCGCTTCTACATGCTGCGCGAAGGCACGGCGGTTCCGGCTGTGTGGTTCAGCATTGAACTGATTTTCGGGCTGTTTGCCCTGAAAAATGGCCCGGAAGCCTGGGCGGGATTCGTCGACTTTTTACAAAACCCGGTTATCGTGATCATTAACCTGATCACTCTGGCGGCAGCCCTGCTGCACACCAAAACCTGGTTTGAGCTGGCACCAAAAGCGGCCAATATCATTGTAAAAGACGAAAAAATGGGACCAGAGCCAATTATCAAAAGCCTCTGGGCGGTAACTGTGGTTGCCACCATCGTAATCCTGTTTGTTGCCCTGTACTGGTAAGGAGCCTGAGATGATTAATCCAAATCCAAAGCGTTCTGACGAACCGGTATTCTGGGGCCTCTTCGGGGCCGGTGGTATGTGGAGCGCAATTATTGCGCCGGTGATGATCCTGCTGGTTGGTATTCTGCTGCCACTGGGGCTGTTTCCGGGTGACGCACTGAGCTACGAGCGCGTTCTGGCGTTCGCGCAGAGCTTCATTGGTCGCGTATTCCTGTTCCTGATGATCGTTCTGCCGCTGTGGTGTGGTTTACACCGTATGCACCACGCGATGCACGATCTGAAAATCCACGTACCTGCGGGCAAATGGGTTTTCTACGGTCTGGCTGCTATCCTGACAGTTGTCACGCTGATTGGTGTCGTTACAATCTAACGCATCGCCAATGTAAATCCGGCCCGCCTATGGCGGGCCGTTTTGTATGGAAACCAGACCCTATGTTCAAAATGACGCTCTGCGCCTTATTAATTACCGCCTCTTGCTCCACATTTGCTGCCCCTCAACAAATCAACGATATTGTGCATCGCACAATTACCCCGCTTATAGAGCAACAAAAGATCCCCGGTATAGCGGTGGCGGTAATTTATCAGGGTAAACCTTATTACTTTACCTGGGGCTATGCGGACATCGCCAAAAAGCAGCCCGTCACACAGCAAACGTTGTTTGAGTTAGGTTCGGTCAGCAAAACATTTACGGGCGTGCTTGGTGGCGACGCTATTGCTCGAGGGGAAATCAAGTTAAGCGATCCCGCGACAAAATACTGGCCTGAACTTACCGCTAAACAATGGAATGGGATCACACTATTACATCTCGCGACCTACACCGCTGGCGGCCTGCCATTGCAGGTGCCGGATGACGTTAAATCCTCAAGCGACTTGCTGCGCTTCTATCAAAACTGGCAACCTGCATGGGCTCCAGGAACACAACGTCTGTATGCCAACGCCAGTATTGGGTTGTTCGGTGCACTGGCGGTGAAACCATCCGGTTTGAGCTTTGAACAGGCGATGCAAACTCGTGTTTTCCAGCCACTCAAACTCACTCATACGTGGATTAATGTGCCGTCCGCAGAAGAAAAGAATTACGCCTGGGGATATCGCGAAGGTAAGGCAGTGCATGTTTCGCCAGGGGCGTTAGATGCTGAGGCTTATGGTGTGAAGTCGACCATTGAAGATATGGCCCGCTGGGTGCAAAGCAATTTAAAACCCCTTGATATCACTGAGAAAACGCTTCAACAAGGGATACAACTGGCACAATCTCGCTACTGGCAAACCGGCGATATGTATCAGGGCCTGGGCTGGGAAATGCTGGACTGGCCGGTCAATCCTGACATCATCATTAACGGCAGTGACAATAAAATTGCACTGGCAGCACGCCCCGTAAAAGCGATTACGCCCCCAACTCCTGCAGTACGCGCATCATGGGTACATAAAACGGGGGCGACCGGCGGATTTGGTAGCTATGTCGCGTTTATTCCAGAAAAAGAGCTGGGTATCGTGATGCTGGCTAACAAAAACTATCCCAATCCAGCGAGAGTCGCCGCCGCCTGTCAGATTCTCAACGCTCTACAGTAAAATTTCATCGGGTCCGAATTTTTGGACCTTTTCTCCGCTTTTCCTTGCTGTCATCTACACTTAGAAAAAAACCAGTAAGGAAACATTTATGCGCCTGCTCCCTCTCGTTGCCGCAGCGACAGCTGCATTTCTGGTCGTTGCCTGCAGTTCCCCTACGCCGCCGCGTGGCGTGACCGTAGTGAATAATTTCGACGCTAAACGTTATCTCGGTACCTGGTATGAGATTGCCCGTTTTGATCACCGCTTTGAACGTGGACTGGAAAAAGTCACCGCAACATACAGCCTGCGTGATGACGGCGGCCTGAATGTCATTAATAAAGGCTATAACCCTGACAGAGAAATGTGGCAGCAGAGTGAAGGGAAAGCGTACTTTACCGGAGCACCAACTCGCGCTGCGCTGAAAGTGTCATTCTTTGGTCCTTTCTATGGCGGTTATAACGTTATTGCACTCGATCGGGAATACCGCCATGCGCTGGTTTGCGGCCCGGACCGCGACTACCTGTGGATACTCTCCCGCACGCCAACCATTTCTGACGAAGTGAAACAGGAGATGCTGGCAGTCGCGACCCGGGAAGGGTTTGATGTCAGTAAGTTTATTTGGGTACAGCAGCCCGGTAGTTAGTGAGTGCTGAGTTTCAGACCAATAATCCCCAATACGATTAACGCCAGACTCGCCAGGCGCATCGGATTAGCGGACTCACCGAGCAGCACAATACCGGTGATGGCCGCGCCGACTGCGCCAATACCCGTCCACACGGCATAAGCCGTCCCTACTGGTAACGATTTCATCGCCCAGGCAAGTAGCGCCATACTGACAATCATCGCCGTCACAGTAATAACACTTGGCGTCAAACGACTAAAACCGTGGGTATATTTCAGGCCAACGGCCCATACCACTTCCAGCAGGCCAGCAATAACTAAGATAATCCAGGACATATCAGGCTCCGGAGAATTGGGGCCGTCCCCGGTGAAAAGAGGCGTTTGCAGGTCGTCCTGCAAAGCTGATGGTTGAACGGGTATTTTGCCAGGTGGCAGGGGAATTTCAACTATTACCTTAGTGACTATCGCAAAAAAACAAACGGCACGACACAGCTGTCGTACCGTTATTGCTTATTGCTGTGCTTTTGTTGCTGCACCAGAAATCGCGTTACCGCCATCAGAGATATCTTCACCAACGCCACGCGTGGTGTTGCAGGCAGTTAATACTGTTGAAAGCACCAGAACAGAAAAGATCGCTGCAATTGTCTTCTTCACCATAACGTCTTCCTTTTAGGTAATGTTATTTATGTTTGCCTATAGCAAATTAATAATAGACAACATCGCCAAAAATGACGGAAATCTGATGATTTTTCGGAAGAGAAGAAAAATTAGCTGGCAGCGCGGGAAATGGAGTTGCCGAGATGTTTGATGTCTTCGCCGAAACCGCGAGCGGTGTTACAGCCCGTGAGCAGCGTGCTGGCAAGCAAAACAAGAACGATAAGGCGTTTCATCATCTCTGACCAGAATAAGTGATGGTGCAGCCTGCAGGCCGCACCACAACCGTATTACTTCACGCGAGAGACATATTCACCAGAGCGGGTATCCACTTTGATGACTTCGCCGATCTGCACGAACAGCGGAACTTTAACCACAGCGCCAGTAGACAGGGTAGCCGGTTTGCCGCCAGTACCTGCGGTATCACCTTTCAGGCCCGGATCGGTATCAACGATTTCCAGTTCAACGAAGTTCGGCGGAGTAACGGAGATCGGCTGACCATTCCACAGAGTTACGATACACTCTGCCTGATCCAGCAACCATTTAGCGTTGTCGCCAATTGCTTTTGCATCAGCAGACAGTTGCTCGAAAGTTTCGTTGTTCATGAAGTGCCAGAACTCACCGTCGTTGTACAGGTAAGTCAGGTTCATATCGACAACATCAGCGCCTTCAGCGGAATCAGTAGATTTGAAGGTTTTTTCTACGCGAGTACCGGTCAGCAGACGACGCAGTTTAACGCGAGCAAATGCCTGGCCTTTACCCGGTTTTACGAATTCACTCGCTTCAACCGCGTAAGGTTCGCCGTCTAACATGATTTTAAGACCAGCACGAAAATCGTTGCTATAGTACGTTGCCATAAGGCCCTCTGAAATTTGTTAATTGGTAGCTAAGCCACAAAATGGCGCATATTGTAACCCTAAATACCCCATCCAGAGAAGATTGGTTAACGCAACTTGCCGATGTTGTGACCGATCCTGATGAACTTCTGCGTCTTTTGAATATAGACGCGGACGAAAAACTGTTGGCCGGACGCAGTGCTAAAAAGCTGTTTGCCCTGCGTGTGCCTCGATCATTTATTGAACGCATGGAGAAAGGTAATCCTGATGACCCTCTTTTGCGTCAGGTGCTTACATCGCAAGAGGAGTATATTGTAGCGCCGGGATTCTCCACCGATCCGCTGGAAGAACAGCACAGCGTGGTGCCTGGTTTGTTGCATAAATACCACAACCGAGCGCTATTGCTGGTAAAAGGCGGCTGTGCGGTAAATTGCCGCTATTGCTTCCGCCGCCACTTCCCGTATGCCGAAAATCAGGGCAATAAACGTAACTGGCAGACGGCACTTGAGTATGTTGCTGCGCATCCGGAACTGGACGAGATGATTTTCTCCGGCGGCGATCCGCTGATGGCGAAAGATCACGAGCTGGACTGGTTGCTCACACAACTGGAAGCCATCCCGCATATCAAACGTCTGCGGATTCACAGCCGTCTGCCGATTGTGATTCCGGCACGCATCACAGATGCGCTGGTTGAACGTTTTGCTCATTCTACGCTGCAAATCTTGCTGGTGAATCACATCAACCATGCCAATGAGGTAGATGAAACATTCCGCCAGGCGATGGCTAAATTGCGCCGTGTCGGCGTCACCCAGCTTAACCAGAGCGTTCTGTTACGTGGCGTGAACGATAACGCGCAAACGCTGGCAAATTTGAGTAATGCACTGTTTGACGCCGGTGTGATGCCCTATTACCTGCACGTGCTCGATAAAGTGCAGGGCGCGGCGCATTTCGTGGTGAGCGATGATGAAGCACGGCAGATTATGCGTGAGTTGTTGACGTTAGTATCGGGATATCTGGTGCCAAAACTGGCGCGCGAAATTGGTGGCGAACCCAGCAAGACTCCGCTGGATCTCCAGCTACGCCAGCAGTAACTGATTAAACAGGGAAGTTAAACATTAAAAATGCCTGATGCGCTACGCTTATCCGGCCTACATCGTGCTTTGAAATTGAATGAATTTTCTATGAACTGTAGGCCAGATAAGGCGTTTACGCCGCATCCGGCAAGAGCAACGAACACGAGTACAGCAACCTGCATTAAACTGGAAAGTTTAATCTTTGCCCGTTGCATTAGCCTTAAATATTCGTTTGATATGTTTTTTATTACTTACATAATTAACATCAATAATTATCCATTCTTTTCTGTTTATCTAGAGTGAGCCCCCTAAATTGTGTTATTTTAACAACTATTACTACCAAGCCCATTTATCTGGCTTATAAATTAAAATTAATTATTTAATTGAGAAATGGTTAGGGAGAACCTACATGGCCATAAGCATCAAGGGTGTTAATACTGGTGTTATTCGCAAGAGTAATAATTTCATTGCGCTGGCGCTGAAAATAAAAGAGCCTCGCAATAAAGAATCGTTGTTCTTCATGTCTGCGATGGAACTGCGCGACCTTTTGATAGCACTGGAAAGCCGTCTGTATCACAAGCATAAACTCGACGCTGAGGCTCGTCTTCAGTATGAGCAGGCGCGCGATAAAGCCATGAAAAAGATGGCAGAAAACATTCCAGAAATACAGATTGAAGAGCTTAAAAATGCCGATATTAATCGCCGAGTTAATATGCTGGAACTTACCGATAATCAGGGCGAAAATCTTAGCTTCGTATTAACGTTACATGACGGTAGCAAATGTGAGTTAGTCGTCAATGAGTTGCAGATTGAAATGCTGGCGCGAGCAATCATTCATGCAATTAATAATGCGGAAATGCGTGAACTGGCATTACGTATTACCTCACTGTTAGATTTCCTGCCGTTATACGACGTTGACTGCCAGGACAATGGCAATCTGGAATATGACACCTATTCCCAACCGGAATGGAAACATAACTTGTTCAACCATTATCTGGCGGTGCTTTACCGCTTTAAAGATGAAAGTGGCAAAGAACAATTTAGCGGCGCAGTGGTGAAAACACGTGAAGCAACGCCGGGTAAAGAAGTGGAGGCGATCACTCGCCGAATGCTTGATTTCAGCCCACGACTGAAAAAACTTGCGGGTGTACCATGTCAGGTCTATGTTCGCACCGTAGCGGCAAATAACGCCCAACCGCTAACCCAGGATCAATGCTTACGCGCGCTGCATCACTTACGTGTTCAATCCACCAGCAAAACTGCACCACAGGCGAAATAATCCCATCTGTTTTACTACGAGGCTGGAAGTATCCAGCCTCTGGATCACATCAGTTCGGGCACTTATATACCTGGCCGATAATCTGGCTATCCGTCGGGACAAAACTGGACAACATTCCCTGCGACGGGCTGCTGATGCCATAAATCACGTTACCGCCCATTGCAGCCGCCTGGTTGCGCAGATCATTTGCTGCGCCGCGCATAGAACCGCCCTCTTCACCGTGTTGCCCGGAAAGCCAGTTGCTTTGCTTACCTGTCGCAGTACCAATCAGCTGGCACTCTGCGCCTGGCTGCTCGTCCACAATGCGTACACTCTGACCGGCAGCACTCAATTCGTTGCTGGAGCTACAACCCGCCATCAGTAGCGCGGCACCGACAATCCCTGCTAAGTATTTTACGTGCATGTTATTCCCCATAATCAATGAGCTGGACGCCACTCGCGTCGTCCGTGTCTGAATCTTATACTAGAAAGATGACCAAAAGAAAAACCCCCAGACATTTCTGCCCGGGGGTTTGTTTATTTCTGCGAGGTGCAGGGCAATTACATCATGCCGCCCATGCCACCCATGCCGCCCATACCGCCAGCAGCGCCTAAGTCAGCTGCATCATTTTTCGGCAGGTCGGTAACCATGCACTCGGTGGTGATCATCAGGCCAGCCACAGAAGCCGCGTACTGCAGAGCAGAACGGGTTACTTTGGTTGGATCCAGGATACCCATGTCGATCATGTTGCCGTATTCTTCGGTTGCTGCGTTGTAACCATAGTTGCCGTCGCCGCCTTTAACAGTGTTAGCAACAACAGACGGTTCTTCGCCGCAGTTCAGGACGATCTGACGCAGCGGAGCCTCCATTGCACGCAGTGCAACTTTGATACCCACGTTCTGGTCTTCGTTCTGACCACGCAGGTCAGCCAGTTTAGACGCTACGCGGATCAGCGCAACACCACCACCAGCAACCACGCCTTCTTCTACCGCAGCACGGGTCGCGTGCAGGGCGTCTTCAACGCGTGCTTTTTTCTCTTTCATTTCAACTTCGGTAGCAGCACCTACTTTGATAACTGCAACGCCGCCTGCCAGTTTCGCTACGCGCTCCTGCAGTTTTTCACGGTCGTAGTCAGAAGTTGCTTCTTCAATCTGCTGACGGATCTGAGCAACACGGCCCTGGATTGCAGCTTCTTCACCCACGCCATCGATGATGGTGGTGGTGTCTTTGTTGATCACAACACGTTTAGCCTGACCCAGGTCTTCCAGGGTTGCTTTTTCCAGCTCCATACCGATCTCTTCAGAGATTACGGTACCGCCAGTCAGGGTTGCGATATCCTGCAGCATAGCTTTACGACGATCGCCGAAGCCCGGAGCTTTAACCGCAGCAACTTTCACGATGCCACGCATGGTGTTAACAACCAGAGTTGCCAGTGCTTCGCCTTCAACATCTTCAGCGATGATCAGCAGCGGTTTACCTGCTTTGGCAACAGCTTCCAGAACCGGCAGCATTTCGCGGATGTTGGAGATTTTCTTGTCAGCCAACAGGATGAACGGGCTTTCCAGTTCTACTGCGCCAGTTTCCGGCTTGTTGATGAAGTAAGGAGACAGGTAGCCACGGTCGAACTGCATACCTTCAACCACGTCCAGTTCGTCCTGCAGACCGGTACCGTCTTCAACGGTGATAACGCCTTCTTTACCGACTTTGTCCATCGCTTCAGCGATCAGTTTACCTACGGTTTCGTCGGAGTTAGCAGAGATGGTACCAACCTGAGCAATCGCTTTAGAGTCAGAGCACGGTACGGACAGCGCTTTCAGTTCTTCAACTGCAGCGGTAACAGCTTTGTCGATACCACGTTTCAGGTCCATCGGGTTCATGCCCGCAGCAACAGCTTTCAGACCTTCAGTGATGATAGCCTGAGCCAGTACGGTTGCAGTGGTGGTACCGTCGCCTGCAGCGTCGTTCGCTTTAGAGGCAACTTCTTTCACCATCTGCGCACCCATATTTTCGAACTTGTCTTCCAGTTCGATTTCACGAGCAACGGAAACACCATCTTTGGTGATGGTCGGTGCACCGAAAGATTTATCCAGAACTACGTTACGGCCTTTCGGACCGAGGGTAACTTTCACTGCATCTGCCAGTACGTTTACGCCGCGCAGCATTTTCACACGAGCGTCGTTACCGAATTTTACGTCTTTAGCTGCCATTATCTTTATTCCTTAAATTCGTATGTTCAGTGTCGTGCGCGGATTACGCTTCAACAATTGCCAGAATGTCGCTTTCGGACATGATCAACACTTCTTCATTGTCGATCTTCTCAGATTTCACACCGTAGCCATCGTTGAAAATAACGATGTCGCCAACTTTCACATCCAGCGGCTTCACTTCGCCATTTTCAAGGATACGGCCATTGCCGACAGCCAGCACTTCGCCGCGGGTGGATTTAGCCGCTGCAGAGCCGGTCAGAACGATGCCGCCAGCAGATTTAGTTTCAACTTCTTTACGCTTGACGATCACGCGATCATGCAATGGACGAATATTCATTGATAACTCTCCTTTGAGAAAGTCCGTATCTGTTATGGGTGACGCCGGAGCTTACGTGGTTTCCCGGCTGGTGACCAGAGAAATGGGGATGAGGCTTCGCCCCTTCAAGGGGGAAAAAGAAAAAAAATTCTGATCAGCACAAAATCGGGTGAAAACCCTGATTCACCTCACATTTCATCGCTATTTCTTCATCACCGTCATAAGCGAATCTGATTGTGCTACCATCGAAAATCTACGCAGTTGCCCAAAATTTGGGCGCAATCGGACATCAACCCATGAGTGGACTCAAACAAGAACTGGGGCTGGCCCAGGGCATCGGCCTGCTATCGACGTCATTATTAGGCACCGGCGTGTTTGCCGTTCCTGCGTTAGCTGCACTGGTAGCAGGCAATAACAGCCTGTGGGCGTGGCCCGTTTTGATTATCTTAGTGTTCCCGATTGCGATTGTGTTTGCGATTCTGGGTCGCCACTATCCCAGCGCAGGCGGTGTCGCGCACTTCGTCGGTATGGCGTTTGGTTCACGGCTTGAGCGAGTCACCGGCTGGCTGTTTTTATCGGTCATTCCCGTGGGTTTGCCTGCCGCACTACAAATTGCAGCCGGATTCGGCCAGGCAATGTTTGGCTGGAATAGCTGGCAACTGTTGTTGGCAGAACTCGGTACGCTGGCGTTGGTGTGGTATATCGGTACTCGCGGTGCCAGTTCCAGTGCTAATCTACAAACCGTTATTGCCGGACTTATCGTCGCGCTGATTGTCGCTATCTGGTGGGCGGGCGATATCAAACCTGCGAATATCCCCTTCCCTGCGCCAGGAAATATCGAACTTACCGGGTTATTTGCTGCGTTATCAGTGATGTTCTGGTGTTTTGTCGGTCTGGAAGCATTTGCCCATCTTGCCTCGGAATTTAAAAATCCAGAGCGTGATTTTCCTCGTGCTTTGATGATTGGTCTGCTGCTGGCAGGATTAGTCTACTGGGGCTGTACGGTAGTCGTCTTACACTTCGACGCCTATGGTGAACAAATGGCCGCGGCAGCATCGCTTCCAAAAATTGTAGTGCTGTTGTTCGGTGTAGGAGCGTTATGGATTGCCTGCGTGATTGGCTATCTGGCCTGCTTTGCCAGTCTCAACATTTATATACAGAGCTTCGCCCGCCTGGTCTGGTCGCAGGCGCAACATAATCCTGACCACTACCTGGCACGCCTCTCTTCTCGCCATATCCCGAATAATGCCCTCAATGCGGTGCTCGGCTGCTGCGTGGTGAGCACGTTGGTGATTCATGCTTTAGGGATCAATCTGGACGCACTTATCATCTATGCCAATGGCATCTTTATTATGATTTATCTGTTATGCATGCTGGCAGGCTGTAAATTATTGCAAGGACGTTATCGACTACTGGCGGTGGTTGGCGGGCTGTTATGCGTTCTGTTACTGGCAATGGTCGGCTGGAAAAGTCTCTATGCGCTAATCATGCTGGCGGGGTTATGGCTGTTTCTGCCAAAACGAAAAACGCCGGAAAATGGCATAACCACATAATCCGGCGTTTCGGCATTAATCCTGGCGATCGTCTTTATGATCAAGGCGGTCGTGGTCATCATCCTTTCGCTGGTACTCACCATCAAAAGTATTACCGCCACCGGTCCCGGCGCTAAAACCGCCGCCTGGCATGCGAGAAAAGCGCAAATGCGGCATCAACTTCACTGTCAGATGCTTTTGCACCGGCGGCAATAAAAGCAGAAGACCGAGGAAGTCGGTGAAAAAGCCCGGTAATAAAAGCAGCAAACCGGCAATGATCAGCGAAACACTTTTAATCATCTCCGCCGCTGGGTTTTCACCCGCCGCCATTTTTTGCTGCATCAGCACGAAATTCTTAAAGCCCTGGTTGCGTACCAGTGACATACCGATAACTGACGTGAATATAACCAGCACGAGGGTCAGCAATACCCCCAATACATGGGCAACCTGAATAAAGATTGAAATCTCAATATAGACATAAAGGAAAATGGCAATAAAAGGTAACCAGCGCAAAGGTTTCTCCTGTAATAGCAGCCGGTTAACCCCGGCTACCTGAATGGGTTGCGAATCGCGTTCAGCTTATATTGTGGTCATTAGCAAAATTTCAAGATGTTTGCGCAACTATTTTTGGTAGTAATCCCAAAGCGGTGATCTATTTCACAAATTAATAATTAAGGGGTAAAAACCGGCACTTAAAGTGATCCAGATTACGGTAGAAATCCTCAAGCAGCATATGATCTCGGGTATTCGGTCGATGCAGGGGATAATCGTCGGTCGAAAAACATTCGAAACCACATATATTCTGTGTGTTTAAAGCAAATCATTGGCAGCTTGAAAAAGAAGGTTCACATGTCAAACAACATTCGTATCGAAGAAGATCTGTTGGGTACCAGGGAAGTTCCAGCTGATGCCTACTATGGTGTTCACACTCTGAGAGCGATTGAAAACTTCTATATCAGCAACAACAAAATCAGTGATATTCCTGAATTTGTTCGCGGTATGGTAATGGTTAAAAAAGCCGCAGCTATGGCAAACAAAGAGCTGCAAACCATTCCTAAAAGTGTAGCGAATGCCATCATTGCCGCATGTGATGAAGTCCTGAACAACGGAAAATGCATGGATCAGTTCCCGGTAGACGTCTACCAGGGCGGCGCAGGTACTTCCGTAAACATGAACACCAACGAAGTGCTGGCCAATATCGGTCTGGAACTGATGGGTCACCAGAAAGGTGAATATCAGTACCTGAACCCGAACGACCATGTTAACAAATGTCAGTCCACTAACGACGCCTACCCGACCGGTTTCCGTATCGCAGTTTACTCTTCCCTGATTAAGCTGGTAGATGCGATTAACCAACTGCGTGAAGGCTTTGAACGTAAAGCTGTCGAATTCCAGGACATCCTGAAAATGGGTCGTACCCAGCTGCAGGACGCAGTACCGATGACCCTCGGTCAGGAATTCCGCGCTTTCAGCATCCTGCTGAAAGAAGAAGTGAAAAACATCCAACGTACCGCTGAACTGCTGCTGGAAGTTAACCTTGGCGCAACAGCAATCGGTACTGGTCTGAACACGCCGAAAGAGTACTCTCCGCTGGCAGTGAAAAAACTGGCTGAAGTCACTGGCTTCCCATGCGTACCGGCTGAAGACCTGATCGAAGCGACCTCTGACTGCGGCGCTTATGTTATGGTTCACGGCGCGCTGAAACGCCTGGCTGTGAAGATGTCCAAAATCTGTAACGACCTGCGCTTGCTCTCTTCTGGTCCACGTGCCGGCCTGAACGAGATCAACCTGCCGGAACTGCAGGCGGGCTCTTCCATCATGCCAGCTAAAGTAAACCCGGTTGTCCCGGAAGTGGTTAACCAGGTATGCTTCAAAGTCATCGGTAACGACACCACTGTTACCATGGCAGCAGAAGCAGGTCAGCTGCAGTTGAACGTTATGGAGCCGGTCATTGGCCAGGCCATGTTCGAATCCGTTCACATTCTGACCAACGCTTGCTACAACCTGCTGGAAAAATGCATTAACGGCATCACTGCTAACAAAGAAGTGTGCGAAGGTTACGTTTACAACTCTATCGGTATCGTTACTTACCTGAACCCGTTCATCGGTCACCACAACGGTGACATCGTGGGTAAAATCTGTGCCGAAACCGGTAAGAGTGTACGTGAAGTCGTTCTGGAACGCGGCCTGTTGACTGAAGCGGAACTTGACGATATTTTCTCCGTACAGAATCTGATGCACCCGGCTTACAAAGCAAAACGCTATACTGATGAAAGCGAACAGTAATCGTACAGGGTAGTACAAATAAAGAAGGCACGTCAGATGACGTGCCTTTTTTCTTGTGAGCAGTAACTTAAAAATAACAATCTAATATCAACTTGTTAAAAAACAAGGAAGGCTAATATGCTAGTTGTAGAACTCATCATAGTTTTGCTGGCGATCTTCTTGGGCGCCAGATTGGGGGGAATAGGTATTGGTTTTGCAGGCGGATTGGGGGTGCTGGTTCTTGCCGCTATTGGCGTTAAACCCGGTAACATCCCGTTCGATGTCATTTCCATTATCATGGCGGTTATCGCCGCTATTTCTGCCATGCAGGTTGCTGGCGGTCTGGACTATCTGGTTCATCAGACAGAAAAGCTGCTGCGCCGTAACCCGAAATACATCACGATCCTCGCACCGATCGTGACCTATTTCCTGACTATCTTTGCTGGTACTGGCAACATCTCTCTGGCGACACTGCCAGTTATCGCTGAAGTTGCGAAGGAACAAGGCGTTAAACCTTGCCGTCCGCTGTCTACTGCAGTGGTATCCGCGCAGATTGCGATCACCGCATCGCCAATCTCAGCAGCAGTGGTTTACATGTCTTCCGTGATGGAAGGTCATGGCATCAGCTACCTCCATCTGCTCTCCGTGGTCATCCCGTCCACCCTGCTGGCGGTTCTGGTGATGTCCTTCCTGGTCACTATGCTGTTCAACTCCAAACTCTCTGACGATCCGATTTATCGCAAGCGTCTGGAAGAGGGCCTGGTTGAACTGCGCGGTGAAAAGCAGATTGAAATCAAATCCGGTGCAAAAACGTCCGTCTGGCTATTCCTGCTGGGCGTAGTTGGCGTGGTTATCTATGCAATCATCAACAGCCCAAGCATGGGTCTGGTTGAAAAACCGCTGATGAACACCACCAACGCAATCCTGATCATCATGCTCAGCGTTGCAACTCTGACCACCGTTATCTGTAAAGTCGATACCGACAACATCCTCAACTCCAGCACCTTCAAAGCAGGTATGAGCGCCTGTATTTGTATCCTGGGTGTTGCGTGGCTGGGCGATACTTTCGTTTCCAACAACATCGACTGGATCAAAGATACCGCTGGTGAAGTGATTCAGGGTCATCCGTGGCTGCTGGCCGTCATCTTCTTCTTTGCTTCTGCTCTGCTGTACTCTCAGGCTGCAACCGCAAAAGCACTGATGCCGATGGCTCTGGCACTGAACGTTTCTCCTCTGACCGCTGTTGCTTCTTTCGCTGCGGTGTCTGGTCTGTTCATTCTGCCGACCTACCCGACGCTGGTTGCTGCGGTACAGATGGATGACACGGGTACTACCCGTATCGGTAAATTCGTCTTCAACCATCCGTTCTTCATCCCGGGTACTCTGGGTGTTGCCCTGGCCGTTTGCTTCGGCTTCGTGCTGGGTAGCTTCATGCTGTAATGACCAATCGCGGGGCTTCAGGCCCCGCTTTCTTTCCCGCCGACTAACATCCTTCCCCCGTCCGTTGTATAGTGACCTCTCTCTTGCGGTTCCATCTGTTCTTGCGAGGTGTTTATGCTTGATGAAAAAAGTTCGAATACCGCGTCTGTCGTGGTGCTATGTACGGCACCGGATGAAGCGACAGCCCAGGATTTAGCCGCCAAAGTGCTGGCGGAAAAACTGGCGGCCTGCGCGACCTTGATCCCCGGCGCTACCTCTCTCTATTACTGGGAAGGTAAGCTGGAGCAAGAATACGAAGTGCAGATGATTTTAAAAACTACCGTATCTCTCCAGCAGGCACTGCTGGAATGCCTGAAGTCTCATCATCCATATCAAACCCCGGAACTTCTGGTTTTACCTGTTACACACGGAGACACAGATTACCTCTCATGGCTCAACGCATCTTTACGCTGATCCTGCTACTTTGCAGCACTTCCGTTTTTGCCGGATTATTCGACGCGCCGGGACGTTCACAATTTGTCCCCGCGGATCAAGCCTTTGCTTTTGATTTTCAGCAAAATCAACATGATCTGAATCTGACCTGGCAGATCAAAGACGGTTACTACCTCTACCGTAAACAGATCCGCATTACGCCGGAACACGCGAAAATTGCTGACGTGCAGCTGCCGCAAGGCGTCTGGCATGAAGATGAGTTTTACGGCAAAAGCGAGATTTACCGCGATCGGCTGACGCTTCCCGTAACCATCAACCAGGCGAGTGCGGGAGCAACGTTAACTGTCACCTACCAGGGCTGTGCTGATGCCGGTTTCTGTTATCCGCCAGAAACCAAAACCGTTCCGTTAAGCGAAGTGGTCGCCAACAACGAAGCGTCACAGCCTGTGTCTGTTCCGCAGCAAGAGCAGCCCACCGCGCAATTGCCCTTTTCCGCGCTCTGGGCGTTGTTGATCGGTATTGGTATCGCCTTTACGCCATGCGTGCTGCCAATGTACCCACTGATTTCTGGCATCGTGCTGGGCGGTAAACAGCGGCTTTCCACTGCCAGAGCATTGTTGCTGACCTTTATTTATGTGCAGGGGATGGCGCTGACTTACACGGCGCTGGGTCTGGTGGTTGCCGCCGCAGGGTTACAGTTCCAGGCGGCGCTACAGCACCCATACGTGCTCATTGGCCTCGCCATCGTCTTTACCTTGCTGGCGATGTCAATGTTTGGCTTGTTTACTCTGCAACTCCCCTCTTCGCTGCAAACACGTCTCACGCTGATGAGCAATCGCCAACAGGGCGGCTCACCTGGCGGTGTGTTTATTATGGGGGCGATTGCCGGACTGATCTGTTCACCATGCACCACTGCACCGCTTAGCGCGATTCTGTTGTATATCGCCCAAAGCGGGAACATGTGGCTGGGGGGCGGCACGCTTTATCTCTATGCGTTGGGCATGGGCCTGCCGCTGATGCTAATAACCGTCTTTGGTAACCGCCTGCTGCCGAAAAGCGGCCCGTGGATGGAACAAGTCAAAACCGCGTTTGGTTTTGTGATCCTCGCACTGCCGGTCTTCCTGCTGGAGCGAGTGATTGGCGATATATGGGGATTACGCTTGTGGTCGGCGCTTGGTGTCGCATTCTTTGGCTGGGCCTTTATCACCAGCCTACAGGCCAAACGCGGCTGGATGCGCGTAGTGCAAATAATCCTGCTGGCAGCGGCATTGGTTAGCGTGCGCCCACTTCAGGATTGGGCATTTGGTGCGACGCATACCGCGCAAACTCAGACGCATCTCAACTTTACACAAATCAAAACGGTAGATGAGTTAAATCAGGCGCTCGTTGAAGCCAAAGGCAAACCAGTGATGTTAGATCTCTATGCCGACTGGTGCGTCGCCTGTAAAGAGTTTGAGAAATACACCTTCAGCGACCCGCAGGTGCAAAAAGCGTTAGCAGACACGGTCTTACTTCAGGCCAACGTCACTGTCAACGACGCACAAGATGTGGCGCTGTTAAAGCATCTTAATGTCCTTGGCCTACCGACAATTCTCTTTTTTGACGGACAAGGCCAGGAGCATCCACAAGCACGCGTCACGGGCTTTATGGATGCTGAAACCTTCAGCGCACATTTGCGCGATCGCCAACCGTGAACGACACTTGCAGTGGGAAAGACGGAGGAAAATAGCGTGCAACGTGAAGATGTACTGGGAGAAGCCCTGAAATTATTAGAATTACAAGGGATTGCCAACACCACGCTGGAGATGGTTGCTGAACGTGTGGATTATCCACTGGACGAGCTACGCCGCTTCTGGCCAGACAAAGAGGCAATCCTCTACGATGCGCTGCGTTATCTTAGCCAACAGATAGATGTCTGGCGTCGTCAGCTGATGCTGGACGAAACGCAAACCGCCGAACAAAAGTTGCTGGCACGTTATCAGGCGTTATCGGAGTGCGTTAAAAACAACCGCTATCCGGGCTGTCTGTTTATCGCTGCCTGTACGTTTTATCCCGATCCTGGCCACCCTATTCATCAACTGGCCGATCAGCAAAAAAGCGCGGCCTACGATTTCACCCACGAACTGTTAACCACGCTGGAAGTTGACGATCCGGCGATGGTAGCAAAGCAGATGGAACTGGTGCTGGAAGGCTGTTTAAGCCGAATGCTGGTGAATCGTAGCCACGCGGATGTCGACACCGCACATCGGCTGGCAGAAGATATCCTGCGCTTCGCTCGCTGCCGCCAGGGTGGCGCACTGACCTGACAGAAACACAGAAAAGAAGCGATTTGCCGCAATCTTAAGCAGTTGAATCGCTTTTACTGAAATTAGGTTGACGAGATGTGCAGATTACGGTTTAATGCGCCCCGTTGCCCGGATAGCTCAGTCGGTAGAGCAGGGGATTGAAAATCCCCGTGTCCTTGGTTCGATTCCGAGTCCGGGCACCAAATTCATATAAACGGACCTCCACGGAGGTCCGTTTTTCGTTTCAGGACGCCACGATTTAAGCGTCCTGCCGCCAAATCAATTCTACCGAACTCAACCAGATTCTCCCCACATCACCAGCAATTTACGGGCATATTCCAATTCGGGAAAATTTGTTTCTGAGCTATAGCGCTGACTGACGTGAAATGTCGTGCGGCCCCGTGATGCTGTTGAACGTCAAATGACGTCATCAGGAGCGTAACGCACCCATAAAGCACAACATCGGGCAGAACGCCAACTGATGAGATTTTCTGAATAAGAACAAAGAGAAATGTATCAGTCCGTTTGCTCATGCAAAGACTAACAATCCATTAAAATAGTAAGCGCTCCGGACAATTTTTCATGGATTATTTTCTGAACATTTTTCTTTGGCAAAGATGATGAATTTTGATGGTAAGGAAAATTACTTCTGGTTCTCAGTAAAATCCTTTCGTAATACTATGTAATCAAGAAGTTTATGGCGGGTAAAAATAACGTCCTACATTCACCAATAATATGTAAATAAACCCATCTATAGATGGAAAAAATAGGTTATGGCAATTATCATTGCATCATTCCCTTTTCGAATGAGTTTCTATTATGCAACAACCTGTAGTTCGCGTTGGCGAATGGCTTGTTACTCCGTCCATAAACCAAATTAGCCGCAATGGGCGTCAACTTACCCTTGAGCCGAGATTAATCGATCTTCTGGTTTTCTTTGCTCAACACAGTGGCGAAGTACTTAGCAGGGATGAACTTATCGATAATGTCTGGAAGAGAAGTATTGTCACCAATCACGTTGTGACGCAGAGTATCTCAGAACTACGTAAGTCATTAAAAGATAATGATGAAGATAGTCCTGTCTATATCGCTACTGTACCAAAGCGCGGCTATAAATTAATGGTGCCGGTTATCTGGTACAGCGAAGAAGAGGGAGAGGAAATAATGCTATCTTCGCCTCCCCCTATACCAGAGGCGGTTCCTGCCACAGATTCTCCCTCCCACAGTCTTAACATTCAAAACACCACAACGCCACCTGAACAATCCCCAGTTAAAAGCAAACGATTCACTACCTTTTGGGTATGGTTTTTTTTCCTGTTGTCGTTAGGTATCTGTGTCGCACTGGTAGCGTTTTCAAGTCTTGAAACACGTCTTCCTATGAGTAAATCGCGCATTTTGCTCAATCCACGCGATATTGACATTAATATGGTTAATAAGAGTTGTAACAGCTGGAGTTCTCCGTATCAGCTCTCTTACGCGATAGGCGTGGGTGATTTGGTGGCGACATCACTTAACACCTTCTCCACCTTTATGGTGCATGACAAAATCAACTACAACATTGATGAACCGAGCAGTTCCGGTAAAACATTATCTATTGCGTTTGTTAATCAGCGCCAATACCGTGCTCAACAATGCTTTATGTCGGTAAAATTGGTAGACAATGCAGATGGTTCAACCATGCTGGATAAACGTTATGTCATCACTAACGGTAATCAGCTGGCGATTCAAAATGATTTGCTCCAGAGTTTATCAAAAGCGTTAAACCAACCGTGGCCACAACGAATGCAGGAGATGCTCCAGCAAATTTTGCCGCATCGTGGTGCGTTATTAACTAATTTTTATCAGGCACATGATTATTTACTGCATGGTGATGATAAATCATTGGATCGTGCCAGTGAATTATTAGGTGAGATTGTTCAATCATCCCCAGAATTTACCTACGCGAGAGCAGAAAAAGCATTAGTTGATATCGTGCGCCATTCTCAACATCCTTTAGACGAAAAACAATTAGCAGCACTGAACACAGAAATAGATAACATTGTTACACTACCGGAATTGAACAACTTGTCCATTATATATCAAATAAAAGCGGTCAGTGCCCTGGTAAAAGGTAAAACAGATGAGTCTTATCAGGCGATAAATACTGGCATTGATCTTGAAATGTCCTGGCTAAATTATGTGTTGCTTGGCAAGGTTTATGAAATGAAGGGGATGAACCGGGAAGCAGCTGATGCATATCTCACCGCCTTTAATTTACGCCCAGGGGCAAACACCCTTTACTGGATTGAAAATGGTATATTCCAGACTTCTGTTCCTTATGTTGTACCTTATCTCGACAAATTTCTCGCTTCAGAATAAGTAACTCCCGGATTGATTCATGCTCGGGAATATTTGTTGTTGAGTTTTTGTATGTTCCCGTTGGTATAATATGTTGCGGCAATTTATTTGCCGCATGATTTTTATTACATAAATTTAACCAGAAGATGTCACATAACACATTGTAAATATTGAATGTTTATCTTTTCATGATATCAACTTGCGATCCTGATGTGTTAATAAAAAACCTCAAGTTCTCACTTACAGAAACTTTTGTGTTATTTCACCTAATCTTTAGGATTAATCCTTTTTTCGTGAGTAATCTTAGCGCCAGTTTGGTCTGGTCAGGAAATAGTTATACATCATGACCCGGACTCCAAATTCAAAAATGAAATTAGGAGAAGAGCATGAGTTCTGCCAAGAAGATCGGGCTATTTGCCTGTACCGGTGTTGTTGCCGGTAATATGATGGGGAGCGGTATTGCATTATTACCTGCGAACCTAGCAAGTATCGGTGGTATTGCTATCTGGGGTTGGATTATCTCTATTATTGGTGCAATGTCGCTGGCATATGTATATGCCCGACTGGCAACAAAAAACCCGCAACAAGGTGGCCCAATTGCGTATGCCGGAGAAATTTCTCCTGCATTTGGTTTTCAGACAGGTGTTCTTTATTACCATGCTAACTGGATTGGTAACCTGGCAATTGGTATTACCGCTGTATCTTATCTTTCCACCTTCTTCCCAGTATTAAATGATCCTGTTCCGGCGGGTATCGCCTGTATTGCTATCGTCTGGGTATTTACCTTTGTAAATATGCTCGGCGGTACCTGGGTAAGCCGTTTAACCACTATTGGTCTGGTGCTGGTTCTTATTCCTGTGGTGATGACTGCTATTGTTGGCTGGCATTGGTTTGATGCAGCAACTTATGCAGCTAACTGGAATACTGCGGATACCACTGATGGTCATGCGATCATTAAAAGTATTCTGCTCTGCCTGTGGGCCTTCGTGGGTGTTGAATCCGCAGCAGTAAGTACTGGTATGGTTAAAAACCCGAAACGTACCGTTCCGCTGGCAACCATGCTGGGTACTGGTTTAGCAGGTATTGTTTATATCGCTGCGACTCAGGTGCTTTCCGGTATGTATCCGTCTTCTGTAATGGCAGCTTCCGGTGCTCCGTTTGCAATCAGTGCTTCAACTATCCTCGGTAACTGGGCTGCGCCGCTGGTTTCTGCATTCACCGCCTTTGCGTGCCTGACTTCTCTGGGCTCCTGGATGATGTTGGTAGGCCAGGCAGGTGTACGTGCCGCTAACGACGGTAACTTCCCGAAAGTTTATGGTGAAGTCGACAGCAACGGTATTCCGAAAAAAGGTCTGCTGCTGGCTGCAGTGAAAATGACTGCCCTGATGATCCTCATCACTCTGATGAACTCTGCCGGTGGTAAAGCATCTGACCTGTTCGGTGAACTGACCGGTATCGCAGTACTGCTGACTATGCTGCCGTACTTCTACTCTTGCGTTGACCTGATTCGTTTTGAAGGCGTTAACATCCGCAACTTTGTCAGCCTGATCTGCTCTGTACTGGGTTGCGTGTTCTGCTTCATCGCGCTGATGGGCGCAAGCTCCTTCGAGCTGGCAGGTACCTTCATCGTCAGCCTGATTATCCTGATGTTCTACGCTCGCAAAATGCACGAGCGCCAGAGCCACTCAATGGATAACCACACAGCGTCTAACGCACATTAATTAAAAGTATTTTCCGAGGCTCCTCCTTTCATTTTGTCCCATGTGTTGGGAGGGGCCTTTTTTACCTGGAGATATGACTATGAACGTTATTGCAATATTGAATCACATGGGGGTTTATTTTAAAGAAGAACCCATCCGTGAACTTCATCGCGCGCTTGAACGTCTGAACTTCCAGATTGTTTACCCGAACGACCGTGACGACTTATTAAAACTGATCGAAAACAATGCGCGTCTGTGCGGCGTTATTTTTGACTGGGATAAATATAATCTCGAGCTGTGCGAAGAAATTAGCAAAATGAACGAGAACCTGCCGTTGTACGCGTTCGCTAATACGTATTCCACTCTCGATGTAAGCCTGAACGACCTGCGTTTACAGATTAGCTTCTTTGAATATGCGCTGGGTGCTGCTGATGATATTGCTAACAAGATCAAGCAGACCACTGACGAATATATCAACACTATTCTGCCTCCGCTGACCAAAGCACTGTTTAAATATGTTCGTGAAGGTAAATATACTTTCTGTACTCCTGGTCACATGGGCGGTACTGCATTCCAGAAAAGCCCGGTAGGTAGCCTGTTCTATGATTTCTTTGGTCCGAACACCATGAAATCTGATATTTCCATTTCAGTATCTGAACTGGGTTCTCTGCTGGATCACAGTGGTCCACACAAAGAAGCAGAACAGTATATCGCTCGCGTCTTTAACGCAGACCGCAGCTACATGGTGACCAACGGTACTTCCACTGCGAACAAAATTGTTGGTATGTACTCTGCTCCGGCAGGCAGCACCATTCTGATTGACCGTAACTGCCACAAATCGCTGACCCACCTGATGATGATGAGCGATGTTACGCCAATCTATTTCCGCCCGACCCGTAACGCTTACGGTATTCTTGGTGGTATCCCACAGAGTGAATTCCAGCACGCTACCATTGCTAAGCGCGTGAAAGAAACACCAAACGCAACCTGGCCGGTACATGCTGTAATTACCAACTCTACCTATGATGGTCTGCTGTACAACACCGACTTCATCAAGAAAACACTGGATGTGAAATCCATCCACTTTGACTCCGCGTGGGTGCCTTACACCAACTTCTCACCGATTTACGAAGGTAAATGCGGTATGAGCGGTGGCCGTGTAGAAGGGAAAGTGATTTACGAAACCCAGTCTACTCACAAACTGCTGGCGGCGTTCTCTCAGGCTTCCATGATCCACGTTAAAGGTGACGTAAACGAAGAAACCTTTAACGAAGCCTACATGATGCACACCACCACTTCTCCGCACTACGGTATCGTGGCGTCCACTGAAACCGCTGCGGCGATGATGAAAGGCAATGCAGGTAAGCGTCTGATCAACGGTTCCATTGAACGTGCGATCAAATTCCGTAAAGAGATCAAACGTCTGAGAACGGAATCTGATGGCTGGTTCTTTGATGTATGGCAGCCGGATCATATCGATACGACTGAATGCTGGCCGCTGCGTTCTGACAGCACCTGGCACGGCTTCAAAAACATCGATAACGAGCACATGTATCTTGACCCGATCAAAGTCACCCTGCTGACTCCGGGGATGGAAAAAGACGGCACCATGAGCGACTTCGGTATTCCGGCCAGCATCGTGGCGAAATACCTCGACGAACATGGCATCGTTGTTGAGAAAACCGGTCCGTATAACCTGCTGTTCCTGTTCAGCATCGGTATCGATAAGACCAAAGCACTGAGCCTGCTGCGTGCTCTGACTGACTTCAAACGTGCGTTCGATCTGAACCTGCGTGTGAAAAACATGCTGCCGTCTCTGTATCGTGAAGATCCTGAATTCTATGAAAACATGCGTATTCAGGAACTGGCTCAGAATATCCACAAACTGATTGTTCACCACAATCTGCCGGATCTGATGTATCGCGCATTTGAAGTTCTGCCGACGATGGTAATGACTCCGTATGCTGCGTTCCAGAAAGAGCTGCACGGTATGACCGAAGAAGTTTACCTCGACGAAATGGTAGGTCGTATTAACGCCAATATGATCCTTCCGTATCCGCCGGGAGTTCCTCTGGTAATGCCGGGTGAAATGATCACCGAAGAAAGCCGTCCGGTTCTGGAGTTCCTGCAGATGCTGTGTGAAATCGGCGCTCACTATCCGGGCTTTGAAACCGATATTCACGGTGCATACCGTCAGGCTGATGGCCGCTATACCGTTAAGGTATTGAAAGAAGAAAGCAAAAAATAATTAGCTCGTACAAGGGAAGTGGCTTGCCACTTCCCTTTTTTGCTCATAAGGAGAACACATGAAAACACCCTCACAGCCGCGCGCGATATACTATATCGTGGCGATCCAAATCTGGGAGTACTTCAGTTTTTACGGCATGCGTGCCTTACTCATTCTCTATCTCACCCATCAGCTTGGTTTTGATGATAACCATGCCATCAGCCTGTTCAGCGCATATGCTTCTCTGGTTTACGTTACCCCTATTCTCGGCGGCTGGCTTGCCGACCGCCTGCTCGGCAACCGCACTGCAGTGATTGCCGGCGCGCTGTTAATGACCCTTGGCCATGTGGTGCTGGGCATTGATACAAATTCAACCTTTAGCCTGTATCTGGCGCTGGCAATCATTATTTGTGGCTACGGTTTATTCAAATCAAACATCAGCTGTTTGCTTGGCGAGCTCTACGACGAGAACGATCATCGACGTGATGGCGGTTTTTCGCTGCTATATGCTGCGGGCAATATCGGTTCTATCGCCGCGCCCATCGCCTGCGGCCTGGCTGCTCAGTGGTATGGATGGCATGTTGGCTTTGCCCTTGCGGGAGGCGGCATGTTTATCGGTTTGTTGATTTTCTTAAGTGGTCATCGTCATTTCCAGTCCACGCGTAGTATGGATAAAAAAGCGCTCACTAGCGTCAAATTTGCCTTACCAGTATGGAGCTGGTTAGTGGTGATGCTCTGTTTAGCCCCAGTATTTTTTACCCTGCTGCTGGAGAACGACTGGTCCGGATATTTGCTGGCGATCGTTTGCCTCATTGCAGCACAAATCATTGCCCGCATGATGATCAAATTCCCCGAACACCGCCGTGCTCTTTGGCAAATTGTATTGTTGATGTTTGTCGGGACGTTGTTCTGGGTACTGGCACAACAGGGCGGCAGTACCATCAGCTTGTTTATCGATCGCTTTGTGAATCGTCAGGCATTCAATATTGAAGTACCTACAGCACTATTCCAGTCGGTGAATGCTATTGCGGTGATGCTCGCTGGGGTTGTTCTGGCCTGGCTGGCGTCGCCAGAAAGCCGCGGCAATTCAGCATTGCGCGTCTGGCTGAAGTTTGCCTTTGGCCTACTGCTGATGGCTTGTGGCTTTATGTTGCTGGCATTTGATGCCCGACATGCAGCGGCTGGCGGTCAAGCGTCAATGGGCGTGATGATATCCGGGCTGGCGCTAATGGGCTTTGCTGAACTCTTTATTGACCCGGTGGCGATTGCGCAAATCACGCGTCTGAAAATGTCTGGCGTATTAACCGGTATTTATATGCTGGCAACAGGCGCGGTCGCCAACTGGCTGGCAGGCGTCGTGGCACAGCAGACGACAGAGTCGCAAATTAGCGGTATGGCAATTGCCGCTTACCAGCGATTCTTTTCTCAGATGGGAGAGTGGACGTTGGCTTGTGTCGCGATCATCGTGGTATTGGCCTTTGCTACCCGTTTTCTGTTTAGCACGCCGACGAATATGATACAGGAGAGCAACGATTAACTGTCGTAAAAACAATTGGTTATGAATAAATTAACTTTCAGTTTATCACACTAGCAAATCGAGATTAATAAGTCATTTAAACCATTTTTATGGTTATTTATTAGTGATATCAACTTGAGGTAAGCGTTAGTTTCGATAAGATAAACTGAGTTATTAATAGTCGAGGCAGATAATACAGTGTACCGATCTGTCTCTTTATCTACGCTAAATTGAAAGCTGGATTTAGAGGAACCAAAATGTCTGAACGAGAAACACGGGGAGCCAATGAGGCTATTGATTTTAACGATGAACTGAGAAATCGCCGCGAAAAACTGGCGGCACTACGTCAGCAAGGTGTGGCGTTTCCCAATGATTTTCGCCGCGACCATACCTCTGACCAGTTGCACGAAGAGTTTGATGCGAAGGATAACCAGGAACTGGAATCCTTAAACATTGAAGTCTCGGTTGCTGGCCGAATGATGACCCGTCGTATTATGGGGAAAGCCTCCTTTGTAACGTTGCAGGATGTCGGTGGCCGTATTCAACTGTACGTTGCAAGAGATAGCCTGCCAGAAGGTGTTTATAACGATCAGTTTAAAAAATGGGATCTGGGTGACATTATCGGTGCCCGCGGTACGCTGTTTAAGACGCAAACGGGTGAGCTTTCCATTCACTGTACTGAGCTGCGCCTGCTGACTAAAGCACTACGTCCTTTACCAGATAAATTCCATGGTCTGCAGGATCAGGAAGTCCGTTATCGTCAACGTTATCTGGACCTCATCGCTAACGATAAATCCCGTCAAACGTTTGTTGTCCGTTCAAAAATTCTGGCCGCTATCCGTCAGTTCATGGTCGCTCGCGGCTTTATGGAAGTAGAAACCCCGATGATGCAGGTAATTCCAGGTGGAGCATCTGCTCGCCCGTTTATTACCCATCATAACGCTCTGGATTTAGATATGTACCTGCGTATCGCGCCGGAGCTATATCTGAAACGTCTGGTTGTAGGTGGTTTTGAACGGGTATTCGAAATCAACCGTAACTTCCGTAATGAAGGTATTTCTGTTCGTCATAATCCTGAGTTCACGATGATGGAACTCTACATGGCGTATGCGGATTACCACGATTTGATTGAACTGACGGAATCACTGTTCCGCACTCTGGCACAAGAGGTACTGGGTACCACTAAAGTCACTTATGGCGAGCATGTGTTTGATTTCGGCAAACCGTTTGAAAAACTCACCATGCGCGAAGCAATCAAAAAATATCGTCCAGAAACCGATATGGCGGATCTGGATAATTTTGATGCTGCTAAAGCATTAGCTGAATCTATCGGAATTACGGTAGAGAAAAGCTGGGGGTTGGGACGCATTGTCACGGAGATCTTTGATGAAGTGGCAGAAGCACATCTGATTCAGCCAACCTTTATCACGGAATATCCGGCAGAAGTGTCACCGCTGGCGCGCCGTAATGATGTTAACCCGGAAATCACCGACCGTTTTGAATTCTTCATCGGTGGTCGTGAAATTGGTAATGGTTTTAGCGAATTAAACGACGCAGAAGATCAGGCTGAACGTTTCCAGGAACAGGTTAACGCTAAAGCTGCAGGTGACGACGAAGCCATGTTCTATGACGAAGATTACGTAACTGCGCTGGAATATGGTCTGCCGCCAACCGCTGGTCTGGGTATTGGTATCGACCGAATGATTATGCTGTTTACAAACAGTCATACTATTCGCGACGTTATTCTCTTCCCGGCGATGCGCCCACTGAAATAAATTTCACTTTAATGAACGAAGCAGTCAGGCGACTGCTTCGTTCGTCATTCCGCAAATCCAGTTTTGAGGAGAGACGCTTCGTTTCAAGATAACCAGCGGGTCCACTCAACTACAGCTCCTAAAAGAGAGAAAAAAGTAATGCCACAGGCAGACTCATTGGCCAGGTTATTCCGACCAGAAATGCACTAAGTAAACGAATATGTGTTTTCTCATGTGAGATAAACCAGATAATGACAAAGGATATGTTCACACCAATCACATAAAAAATTAATATTTTAGAGAATAGTGCCATTTTTTATGTTCTTCTTATCCTTCCTGGCTACTTGTAAAACTGACGGAAATAGTCATCAACTGTCATAATGTTGAGGTCAAAGTCAATATCCGGTAAGTCTAAGCATTTAAGCCTGATTAAATCTTCGATTTCACTTGCGGCTAACGATGTCGTTATTGCGAAGGAGTTTTCATTCAGTTGTCGTGGTATCCCATATTCATCAGCCACGATAGAGGAGAAACTCATATCATACATCAATGATCTTAACCTTAAGAACACTGAGGAATAAGATGATGGATAATCAAAAGAAACAACATAAGTATTGAACTTGTTTTTACCTTCCATAATATGACTCCTATCAATATTAAACGCTCTGGGGACGCAAAACTTATTAACCCCGATTGATGATTCTCATATAGGAGATATTCTTTTTTTTGCTCAGTAAAGGGGATGACTTGGGACAAAAAAACGCGCTCTCTGCCCATTCTTTGTGCATCCCCCTACCCTTCAGATGCTCTCCTGCATCACACCGCGGAGAGCATGAAAAATATCGTGACTCTGTACTCTCCCATCAACTGCGAATATCATCATACTCCCGCGTTTTATCAAATTCGTGTTTCGCAAATGGGCATAGTGGGATAATTTTTCGTTTTTCCCGACGCATTTTTTCCACGACTTTCGCAACCAGCTGTTTACCAATCCCTTGCCCTTTCAGGCTTTCATCGACATCGGTATGTTCGATAATCGCTAAATTCTCTCCGGTCGGCACAAAGACAATTTCAGCGATTTGCTTGCCCTGTTCGTCATTAATGTAAAATTTATTGTGGCCTTCGCGTATTTCCATTTTACCCTCGCTTATTTATGACGGTATTTCAGCGCGCCGCTCGGGCACGTATCAATCACTTTAACCACAGTGGCGACGTCGACTTCATCCGGCATGATCCACGGCTTTCGTTTGAGATTAAATAACTTGCCGTTGCCACGTACGCAATTGCCAGAATGCTGACATATCGCAGTGTTGAAATAGACATCGATCTTTTCGCCGGTATAACAGCGATAACCCCTGTCCAGTAGCGCCTGATCCATGACCTTCCCTCTCTCA
Source organism: Escherichia sp. WS338 (assembly GCF_046486405.1). Taxonomy (NCBI): domain Bacteria; kingdom Pseudomonadati; phylum Pseudomonadota; class Gammaproteobacteria; order Enterobacterales; family Enterobacteriaceae; genus Escherichia; species Escherichia sp. WS338. The sequence continues at coordinate 205,533 of NZ_JBJQLL010000006.1, forward strand.
TCAGTATGGTTTTCACTATAAGCATAGCCCTGGAATCTTCATACAGCACTGGCAGTTTCCGTTGCCAGAGTCTCTTCCCCTATATGCCAATCATTCTTACTCCCTTTGAATTACCCGCCTCATCAGAGATAATGCTTAAGAAATTTGTCACACAAGGAAGCTGATGAGACATTCATTGCCCTACCGCATGTTACGCAAACGTCCGATGAAATTGAGTACCACAGTGATCTTAATGGTCAGCGCGGTACTGTTCTCGGTGCTATTGGTGGTGCATCTGATTTACTTCTCGCAAATCAGTGATATGACGCGAGACGGGCTAGCTAACAAGGCACTGGCAGTAGCGCGTACCCTCGCCGACTCGCCGGAAATCCGTCAGGGCTTGCAGAAAAAACCACAGGAGAGTGGAATCCAGGCCATCGCGGAAGCCGTGCGCAAACGCAACGATCTGCTGTTTATTGTCGTTACCGATATGCAAAGTCTTCGCTACTCGCATCCTGAAGCCCAGCGTATTGGTCAGCCATTTAAAGGTGATGACATCCTTAAAGCGCTGAATGGCGAAGAAAATGTCGCTATCAATCGCGGTTTTCTGGCGCAGGCTTTACGCGTATTTACCCCCATCTACGATGAAAATCATAAACAAATTGGCGTGGTGGCGATCGGCCTTGAGTTAAGTCGCGTGACCCAACAGATCAATGACAGTCGCTGGAGCATCATCTGGTCGGTATTATTTGGCATGCTGGTCGGGCTGATTGGCACCTGCATTCTGGTTAAGGTACTGAAAAAAATCCTTTTCGGCCTGGAACCCTACGAAATCTCCACGCTGTTTGAGCAACGCCAGGCTATGTTGCAGTCCATCAAAGAAGGCGTCGTTGCCGTGGACGATCGCGGTGAAGTCACGCTGATCAACGATGCCGCACAAGAATTGCTGAATTACCGTAAGTCGCAGGACGATGAGAAGCTGTCGACGCTAAGCCACTCGTGGTCACAGGTGGTAGATGTCTCGGAAGTGTTACGCGACGGTACCCCGCGGCGCGACGAAGAGATTACGATTAAAGACCGGCTATTACTGATCAACACCGTTCCGGTGCGCAGTAATGGCGTTATCATCGGTGCCATTTCAACCTTCAGGGACAAAACTGAAGTACGTAAACTGATGCAGCGACTCGATGGTCTGGTCAACTATGCTGACGCACTTCGTGAACGATCCCACGAATTTATGAATAAATTGCACGTGATTCTCGGATTATTGCATCTGAAGAGTTATAAGCAGTTGGAAGATTACATTCTCAAAACAGCCAATAACTATCAAGAAGAGATTGGCTCTCTGCTGGGTAAGATCAAATCTCCGGTTATCGCTGGTTTTTTAATCAGTAAGATTAACCGCGCGACCGATTTAGGCCATACGCTGATTTTAAACAGTGAAAGCCAGTTGCCAGACAGCGGCAGTGAAGACCAGGTCGCGACGCTGATTACCACGCTGGGAAATCTGATAGAAAACGCGCTGGAGGCATTAGGACCGGAACCCGGTGGCGAAATTAGCGTAACATTGCACTACCGTCACGGCTGGCTGCACTGTGAAGTTAACGATGATGGACCGGGGATCGCACCCGACAAAATCGATCACATTTTTGACAAAGGTGTCTCGACAAAAGGAAGCGAGCGAGGCGTCGGTTTAGCACTTGTCAAACAACAGGTAGAAAATCTCGGCGGCAGCATCGCCGTGGAATCGGAACCCGGGATTTTCACACAATTTTTTGTCCAGATACCCTGGGACGGGGAGAGGTCGAACAGATGATCAATGTATTAATTATCGATGACGACGCAATGGTCGCGGAGCTGAATCGCCGATACGTGGCACAAATCCCAGGCTTTCAATGCTGTGGAACGGCTTCGACGCTGGAGAAAGCCAAAGAGATTATCTTCAATAGCGATACGCCTATCGACCTGATATTGCTCGATATCTATATGCAAAAAGAGAACGGGCTCGATTTACTGCCTGTCCTGCATAACGCGCGTTGCAAAAGTGATGTGATTGTCATCTCCTCCGCAGCCGATGCGGCAACCATTAAAGATTCGCTGCATTACGGTGTCGTGGATTACCTGATCAAACCCTTCCAGGCTTCCCGCTTTGAAGAGGCGCTCACCGGCTGGCGGCAAAAGAAAATGGCGCTGGAAAAACATCAGTATTATGACCAGGCCGAGCTTGATCAGCTAATCCACGGCAGCAGCTCCAACGAGCAGGATCCTCGTCGCTTGCCAAAAGGCTTAACGCCGCAGACGTTACGCACGCTGTGTCAGTGGATTGACGCGCATCAGGACTATGAGTTTTCAACCGACGAGCTGGCTAACGAGGTTAACATTTCGCGTGTTTCCTGCCGTAAATACCTCATCTGGCTGGTCAACTGCCACATCTTGTTCACCAGTATCCATTATGGCGTCACGGGGCGTCCGGTTTACCGTTACCGTATTCAGGCAGAACACTACTCACTACTGAAACAATATTGCCAATAACGGATCGCTGGTTATCTGTAAGTAATAATTATTACTGTAATGCAAAATACCCCTGGCACAAGTTACATCCTTCATCAGTAAAACTTGTGCCAGATCAAATATAATTATCCCTCCATCATCGCTAAAAATTAATATCTCTTCAGGTGAACGGTGTTTTTAATTTCAAAACGCTAACAAAAGTTAATTAACTATTATGTCACCCGTATTATGTGTATTTTTACCTACAAATGGGTAGATCAGATTAATCTATAAACCTAATGATATCTGCCCTGAGAACAAAAAATAGACCGATAAATATCAATAAGATAACAGCAAACAAAACATTAACATCTGCGCAGTACAAACTATAAACCCATCGCCAGAGAGTTTTTCTCTCTGAAAAAGCCGCTTATCACAGTGCATAAATTTGCCGCTGCTTTAATCAGCCAATATTCACTGTGAGGTATTTGCTCAAGCCGGTAACGACCAAACGGATATTTAGTCAGGCTCTGAAAACAGTTCATACAAAACAGAACGTGACTGTGATCTATTCAGCAAAAATTTAAATAGGATTATCGCGAGGGTTCACACATGTTATTTACTATCCAACTTATCATAATACTGATATGTCTGTTTTATGGTGCCAGAAAGGGTGGTATCGCGCTGGGTTTATTAGGCGGTATCGGTCTGGTCATTCTGGTCTTCGTCTTCCACCTTCAGCCAGGTAAACCACCGGTTGATGTCATGCTGGTTATCATTGCGGTGGTGGCAGCATCGGCGACCTTGCAAGCTTCGGGCGGTCTTGATGTCATGCTGCAAATTGCCGAGAAGCTGCTGCGCCGCAACCCGAAATATGTCTCAATTGTCGCGCCGTTTGTGACCTGTACGCTGACCATTCTTTGCGGTACGGGTCATGTGGTTTACACCATTCTGCCGATCATCTACGACGTCGCCATTAAGAACAACATCCGTCCGGAACGCCCGATGGCGGCAAGTTCTATCGGTGCACAGATGGGGATTATCGCCAGTCCGGTGTCGGTTGCAGTCGTGTCTCTGGTTGCGATGCTGGGTAATGTCACCTTTGATGGTCGCCATCTTGAGTTCCTCGACCTGCTGGCAATCACCATTCCATCGACGTTAATCGGTATCCTGGCGATCGGTATCTTCAGCTGGTTCCGCGGTAAAGATCTGGATAAAGACGAAGAGTTCCAGAAATTCATCTCCATACCGGAAAACCGTGAGTATGTTTACGGTGATACCGCGACGCTGCTCGATAAAAAACTGCCGAAAAGCAACTGGCTTGCAATGTGGATCTTCCTCGGGGCAATCGCTGTAGTCGCACTTCTTGGTGCTGATTCGGACCTGCGTCCATCCTTCGGTGGCAAACCGCTGTCGATGGTACTGGTTATTCAGATGTTTATGCTGCTGACCGGGGCGCTGATTATTATCCTGACCAAAACCAATCCCGCGTCTATCTCAAAAAACGAAGTCTTCCGTTCCGGTATGATCGCCATCGTGGCGGTGTACGGTATCGCATGGATGGCTGAAACCATGTTCGGTGCGCATATGTCTGAAATTCAGGGCGTACTGGGCGAAATGGTGAAAGAGTATCCGTGGGCCTATGCCATTGTTCTGCTGCTGGTTTCCAAGTTTGTAAACTCTCAGGCTGCGGCGCTGGCGGCGATTGTTCCGGTCGCGCTGGCGATCGGCGTTGATCCGGCATACATCGTGGCTTCAGCACCGGCTTGCTACGGTTATTACATCCTGCCGACTTATCCGAGCGATCTGGCAGCGATTCAGTTTGACCGTTCCGGCACCACCCACATCGGTCGCTTCGTCATCAACCACAGCTTTATTCTGCCGGGGTTGATTGGTGTGAGCGTATCGTGCGTCTTCGGCTGGATCTTCGCCGCGATGTACGGGTTCTTATAAATGCACTTTGCGTGCCGCCCGTGACTACGCGGCACGCCATTTTCGAATAACAAATACAGAGTTACAGGCTGGAAGCTATGTCAAACAAACCCTTTATCTACCAGGCACCTTTCCCGATGGGGAAAGACAATACCGAATACTATCTACTCACTTCCGATTACGTTAGCGTTGCCGACTTCGACGGCGAAACAATCCTGAAAGTGGAACCAGAAGCCCTGACTCTGCTGGCGCAGCAAGCCTTTCACGACGCTTCTTTCATGCTCCGCCCGGCACACCAGAAACAGGTCGCGGCTATTCTTCACGATCCAGAAGCCAGCGAAAACGACAAGTACGTGGCGCTGCAATTCTTAAGAAACTCCGAAATCGCCGCCAAAGGCGTGCTGCCGACCTGCCAGGATACCGGCACCGCGATCATCGTCGGTAAAAAAGGTCAGCGCGTGTGGACCGGTGGCGGTGATGAAGAAGCGCTGTCGAAAGGCGTCTATAACACCTATATCGAAGATAACCTGCGCTATTCACAGAACGCGCCGCTGGACATGTATAAAGAGGTCAACACCGGCACGAACCTGCCTGCGCAAATCGACCTGTACGCGGTAGATGGCGATGAGTACAAATTCCTCTGTGTCGCTAAAGGCGGCGGCTCTGCCAACAAAACGTATCTCTACCAGGAAACCAAAGCCCTGCTGACGCCCGGCAAACTGAAAAACTTCCTCGTCGAGAAAATGCGTACCCTCGGTACGGCAGCTTGCCCGCCGTACCATATCGCGTTTGTGATTGGCGGTACGTCTGCGGAAACCAACCTGAAAACCGTCAAGTTAGCAAGCGCTCACTATTACGATGAACTGCCGACGGAAGGGAACGAACATGGTCAGGCGTTCCGCGATGTCCAGCTGGAACAGGAACTGCTGGAAGAGGCCCAGAAACTCGGTCTTGGCGCGCAGTTTGGCGGTAAATACTTCGCGCACGACATTCGCGTTATCCGTCTGCCACGTCACGGCGCATCCTGCCCGGTAGGCATGGGCGTCTCCTGCTCCGCAGACCGTAACATTAAAGCGAAAATCAACCGCGAAGGTATCTGGATCGAAAAACTGGAACACAACCCAGGCCAGTACATTCCACAAGAACTGCGCCAGGCCGGTGAAGGCGAAGCGGTGAAAGTTGACCTTAACCGCCCGATGAAAGAGATCCTCGCCCAGCTTTCGCAATACCCGGTATCCACCCGTTTGTCGCTCACCGGCACCATTATTGTGGGTCGAGATATTGCACACGCCAAGCTGAAAGAGCTGATTGACGCCGGTAAAGAACTGCCGCAGTACATCAAAGATCACCCGATCTACTACGCGGGTCCGGCGAAAACGCCTGCCGGTTATCCATCAGGTTCACTTGGCCCAACCACCGCAGGTCGTATGGACTCCTACGTGGATCTGCTGCAATCCCACGGCGGCAGCATGATCATGCTGGCGAAAGGTAACCGCAGTCAGCAGGTTACCGACGCGTGTCATAAACACGGCGGCTTCTACCTCGGTAGTATCGGCGGTCCGGCGGCGGTACTGGCGCAGCAGAGCATCAAGCATCTGGAATGCGTCGCTTATCCGGAGCTGGGTATGGAAGCTATCTGGAAAATCGAAGTAGAAGATTTCCCGGCGTTTATCCTGGTCGATGACAAAGGCAACGACTTCTTCCAGCAAATCGTCAACAAACAGTGCGCGAACTGCACTAAGTAACCTCTTCGGCCCAGCGCCTGGCAGCATGCTGCCAGGTGATCCCCCTGGGCCACCTCTTTTGCGATTGTAATTTCACGCTTGCTGGTGAATAGTCAGTATTTTCCCTGACTTGCGAACGCACCATGACCCGCACACTCAAGCCGTTAATTCTTAACACCGGCGCACTGGCGCTAACGTTAATCCTGATTTATACCGGCATTTCGGCCAATGACAAACTCACCTGGCTGATGGAAGTGACACCGGTGATTATTGTCGTGCCGCTACTGCTTGCCACCGCTAAACGTTATCCGTTAACGCCGCTGCTCTATACGCTCATTTTCTTTCACGCCATCATCCTGATGGTCGGCGGACAATACACCTACGCGAAAGTCCCCGTTGGTTTTGAGGTGCAGGAATGGCTGGGGTTGAGTCGTAATCCGTATGACAAACTGGGGCATTTTTTCCAGGGGCTGGTGCCTGCACTGGTGGCACGAGAGATCCTTGTGCGCGGGATGTACGTTCGCGGACATAAGATGGTGGCGTTTCTGGTCTGCTGCGTGGCGCTGGCGATAAGCGCGATGTATGAATTAATCGAGTGGTGGGCAGCGCTGGCAATGGGTCAGGGAGCGGATGATTTTCTCGGCACCCAGGGCGACCAGTGGGACACGCAATCCGATATGTTCTGCGCGCTGCTTGGCGCATTAACGACGGTGATATTCCTCGCTCGCCTTCACTGTCATCAGTTACGGCGCTATGGCTTGATAACCAGATGACAACGTGCGCTTTGTTGATGCCGGATGCGGCGTGAATTCCTTATCCGGTCTACAAAATTTGCAAATCCAAAGCATTACATTAAGACGTGGCCTGATAAACATATCGCATCAGGCCATTTTCGTTAGCTATTGTCCACGTCAGGCTTTCACATCACTCACTGCACCGACCGGAATATCAGCATGAACAGGCTCGGGCGGTACTTTGCGATATTTATCCAGAAGATGGATCTGGATCCTGCGCAGCGTGTCACCATTGAGGCGATAGAAACGGAAGTAGAGAATCAGCGTAACCATGAAGAACAGAGCAGGTAGAGCAATCATAATAAACTGCATACCTAATAGGGCTTGCGTAGACTGTTCAACATTCGGTACATAGCCAATCATCCCTAACACAACCGCAATGAAAAAAGCCGCAAAGGCTGAACCGCCCTTCACCACCATAGTCTGCACGGAGTAAGCGATGCTTTCACAGCGTACGTGCAGTTTATATTCACCGTAATCAACGGTATCTGCCACCATGATGACCTGTAATACCCAGAAAAGCGCCGTTCCCACATTCAGCAAGATACCCGCAATCACAATGAGGACGACGTTGTGATAGCTCATTAATGCCATTAACAGGAGAACACCACAGCTTAACACCGGAAGAATAGATGCTCCGGCCCATAAAATGCGTCGGGATAATGATTTAACTAAGCGTGGGAAGAATACTAACGTCACCAGGTTAGCAGCTCCCGCATACGACAGATAATAGGGGAACAGATCCGCATCACCGATAACATATGAGAAATAATAGATAGCAAAGCCGGTAATAATATTGCTGGCTACATTATAAGCAAGAGCCATACCCAAGAGGCATGAAAGCTGATCGTTTTTATAAATAAGCGCAACGATGGCTTTAAGTGTCAGATGGCTTCCTTCAGCAGACGGTTGATTGTCTGACGAAAAGACTTCATGCACATTGCGCAGAGTGATGATGGTTGAAACAATAAAAAAGGCGATCAGTACCAGAGTGAACATCTGAAAGCCAAATCCCCGATCGCCACCGCCGATATAATTAACAAATGGTAGCGTCACACCTGCCGTAACAAAGCCTGCCAGACTGGCAAAAAAACGCGGATAAGGAACCAGTTGTTCGCGCTCACGTTTATCGAGCGTTATGGTTGGAACCAGCGACCAGAAGGGAATATCCATAATGGTGTAAGTCATGCCCCAGAGGATGTAGGTCACGCAAACAAAGACAATCTGAGTAGTACCTTCAAACAGATGCGCACTAAAGAGGAGAAATAAGATTACAGAGTTTGCCAACGTACCGATCAGGATCCAGGGTTTGAACTTACCCCATCGCGATCGCGTAGCATTTACAATCCATCCCATAATCGGATCGTTAATAGCATCCCAGATCCTCGCCACCAGAAACAAAGTACCGACCAAACCCACAGACAGCCCGACGACATCGGTGTAGTAATACATGAGGTACATATACACAATGCCGATCGCAAAATCCTTCCCGAACGCTCCAAATCCATAACTGAGTTTTGTAGTCATTGAAATGCTCATAGGGTATCGGGTCGCTGTTACCAACGCCCGCCTTCTGTTATTGGTATCGTCAGAGGTGTGCGCCGGAATAAATCCCCCGGCGCAGTAGCGTTTAGTCGCGTTTTAACGGTGCAACCAGCCTGGCAGCCAGTCGCCGTGGGCGGCAATCAGGTCGTCAACAAGAGCATATATTTCATCAATGCCCAGCACGGCGGCAGTATGCGGGTCCATCATCGCGGCGTGGTAAACACGGTCGCGATTTTCCGTAAGAATGGCTTCAGTCAGCAGCGTCTGTACGTTGATGTTGGTTTGCATCAAGGCGGCCAGATGCGAAGGTAGCGTACCGACTTTGGTCGGCTGAATGCCATTAGCATCAACCAGACAGGCTACTTCCACGCAACATCCTTGTGGCAGGTTATCAATCAATCCATCGTTACGGACGTTGCCGTAAATCACACTCGGCTCGCCAGTCCAGATAGCGTTCATGATTGTGCTGGCATATTCCCGTGACGGTTTAATATCAATCCGGGAGGCGTTCTTATACTCCTCCAGCTCTTTATGCCAGTTCGCCAGCTGCTCGACGCAGCGTTTCGGGTACTCATCCAGCGGTACTTTATAACGCTCAATCAAATCCTCACGACCTGGCTTAATAAACCACGGCGTGTACTCAGCAAAATGTTCTGACGATTCCGTGACGAAGTAGCCCAGCTTTTTGAACATTTCGTAGCGCACAATATTCTGGCAGCGAGTATTGCCATGAATATTCGGCTTCGGTGCCTGCCCTGCTTCATAAACCGCCAGCAGTTCCGGGTAGAGATTCACGTAACTGCCGTCGGCGGTTTTGCGCTCCAGTTCCAGGTAAAACGCCATATGGTTGATACCTGCGCAACGGTAACGCAGCGTAGCCGGGTCGATATTGAGGTCACGCGCCAGCTCTTCCGCCGTTCCCTGCACTGAATGGCACAGCCCTACCTGTTTGATATGCGGATAGCGGGCATACATCGCCCAGGTATTCATCGCCATTGGGTTAACGTAGTTGAGCATGGTGGCATCGGGGCAGACTTCCGTCATGTCCTCGCAAATTTGCCACAGATGCGGAATGGTACGTAGCGCGCGCATAATACCGCCCGGCCCCAACGTATCGGCAATGGTTTGTTCCAGACCATGTCGCTTACAGACCTCGAAATCAGTCACCGTGCAAGGTTCATAACCGCCAATCTGAAATGCCACCACGACAAAATCAGCATCCTGTAAGGCTTCTTTCTGTTGGGTGTGGCAGGTGATTTTGCCGCTGGCCCCTGCTGAATCCATCAGCTTACGCACCACAATGTGCGACTCTTCCAGGCGGGTGGGATCAATGTCCATCAGGGCAATATGCGCCGTTTTCAGCGCCTCGCGATGGAACACATCACCAAGAATATTTTTAACGAAAATCGTCGAACCAGCGCCGATAAATGTAATTTTGGGTGCAGACATCATGCAGATCTCCTGGCTTGCTTGAATAACTTCATCATGGCAGGCGAATCTGCAGAAAACCTCCGTCTTCCAGGTTGAGCATTCCCATAAACTCAGATCCTGCGTGAAGCAGCAGTAAATCTGAGTTTATGGGAATAAGTTACCTGAAAAGCAGAGTTTTCGGCCTCATGATGCTCGGACGCTCCCCTCGCCGCTGTGGGAAGAGGGTGAAAACCGTGCTCCCACTCGCAGTCATCCTCCCTCACTCCTGCCATAATTCTGATATTCCAGGAAAGAGAGCCATCCATGAATACAGATACGTTTATGTGCAGCAGCGACGAAAAACAGACCCGCAGCCCGCTGTCGCTGTATTCGGAATACCAGCGGATGGAGATTGAGTTTCGCGCACCGCATATCATGCCCACCAGCCACTGGCATGGTCAGGTCGAAGTGAATGTGCCTTTCGATGGCGATGTGGAATACCTGATCAACAATGAAAAAGTGAATATCAATCAGGGTCATATCACGCTGTTCTGGGCCTGTACACCGCACCAACTAACAGATACCGGAACCTGTCAGAGCATGGCGATTTTTAATCTGCCGATGCATCTGTTTCTCTCCTGGCCGCTGGATAAAGACCTGATTAACCACGTTACTCACGGCATGGTGATCAAATCACTGGCGACACAGCAACTTAGCCCGTTTGAAGTGCGCCGCTGGCAGCAGGAATTGAACAGTCCGAACGAGCAAATTCGCCAGCTCGCCATTGATGAAATTGGCCTGATGCTCAAGCGATTTAGCCTCTCTGGCTGGGAACCGATTCTGGTCAATAAAACCTCGCGCACACACAAAAACAGCGTCTCGCGCCATGCGCAATTTTATGTCAGCCAGATGCTGGGCTTTATTGCCGAAAACTATGATCAGGCACTGACCATCAACGATGTGGCTGAGCACGTCAAACTTAACGCCAACTATGCAATGGGGATATTCCAGCGGGTCATGCAATTGACGATGAAACAGTACATTACCGCGATGCGCATCAACCACGTTCGCGCGTTACTGAGCGATACCGATAAAAGTATTCTCGATATTGCCCTGACGGCAGGCTTTCGTTCGAGTAGCCGTTTTTACAGCACGTTCGGCAAATATGTCGGCATGTCACCGCAACAATACCGCAAACTTAGCCAACAGCGCCGCCAGACGTTTCCCGGCTAAAGACGATATCAGTATCAGCCAAAAAAATAGTTTAGCCGTCGATAATAAGCAGTGAAAATAATTTAAAATAATCACATAACATATTGTTTATAAAAACAAATATTTCAAAAATGTTTGTTTTTCACGCGCTTTACAGCCCGAAAAGGCCGGAAGATACTTGCCCGCAACGAAGATTCCTTCATAACCGGGTAAGCAATGATGAAAGTATTAATTGTTGAAAGCGAGTTTCTCCATCAAGACACCTGGGTCGGTAACGCCGTTGAGCGTCTGGCAGATGCTTTAAGCCAGCAAAATGTTACCGTGATTAAATCCACCTCCTTTGATGATGGTTTTGCCATTCTCTCTTCAAACGAAGCCATTGACTGCCTGATGTTCAGCTATCAAATGGAACATCCGGACGAACATCAAAACGTCAGACAATTGATCGGTAAGCTTCATGAGCGCCAACAAAACGTGCCGGTCTTCCTGTTGGGCGATCGGGAAAAAGCCCTCGCCGCAATGGACCGGGATCTGCTGGAGCTTGTCGATGAATTCGCCTGGATTCTGGAAGATACCGCCGACTTTATCGCCGGACGCGCCGTTGCCGCGATGACCCGCTACCGCCAGCAACTGTTGCCGCCACTGTTCAGCGCGCTGATGAAATATAGCGACATCCATGAATATTCCTGGGCAGCGCCAGGCCACCAGGGCGGCGTTGGTTTTACCAAAACACCCGCCGGACGTTTCTACCATGACTACTATGGTGAAAATCTGTTCCGCACCGACATGGGCATCGAACGCACTTCCCTCGGTTCTTTGCTTGACCATACTGGCGCATTTGGCGAAAGCGAAAGATATGCCGCACGCGTATTTGGTGCCGATCGCTCCTGGTCGGTAGTCGTCGGTACTTCCGGCTCTAACCGCACCATCATGCAGGCTTGCATGACCGATAACGATGTCGTGGTCGTTGACCGTAACTGCCATAAATCCATCGAACAAGGCTTGATGCTGACAGGCGCGAAACCGGTCTACATGGTGCCAAGCCGCAACCGCTACGGCATTATCGGGCCAATCTATCCGCAGGAAATGCAACCTGAAACCTTGCAGAAGAAAATCAGTGAAAGCCCGCTGACTAAAGACAAAGCCGGGCAAAAACCGTCTTACTGCGTGGTGACCAACTGTACCTATGACGGCGTGTGTTATAACGCTAAAGAAGTGCAGGATCTGCTGGAAAAAACCTCCGATCGTCTGCACTTTGACGAAGCCTGGTACGGCTATGCACGTTTCAACCCGATCTATGCCGATCACTATGCCATGCGCGGCGAACCTGGCGATCACAACGGTCCTACCGTTTTCGCCACCCACTCCACCCACAAACTGCTGAATGCGCTGTCACAGGCCTCTTATATTCATGTACGTGAAGGTCGTGGGGCGATTAACTTCTCCCGCTTCAACCAGGCCTACATGATGCATGCCACCACCTCCCCGCTGTATGCCATCTGCGCATCCAACGACGTGGCGGTGTCGATGATGGACGGCAACAGCGGCCTGTCACTGACCCAGGAAGTGATCGACGAAGCGGTTGATTTCCGTCAGGCGATGGCGCGGCTATATAAAGAGTTCACCGCTGACGGTAGCTGGTTCTTCAAACCGTGGAACAAAGAAGTCGTCACCGACCCACAAACCGGCAAAACCTATGACTTTGCTGACGCACCAACCAAACTGCTGACCACCGTTCAGGACTGCTGGGTCATGCATCCGGGCGAAAGCTGGCACGGCTTCAAAGATATTCCGGATAACTGGAGTATGCTCGACCCGATTAAAGTCAGCATCCTTGCTCCGGGAATGGGTGAAGATGGTGAACTGGAAGAAACCGGCGTTCCGGCGGCGCTGGTCACAGCCTGGCTTGGTCGCCACGGCATTGTGCCTACCCGTACCACTGACTTCCAGATTATGTTCCTGTTCTCTATGGGCGTGACCCGTGGGAAATGGGGGACTCTGGTTAACACCCTTTGCTCCTTCAAACGCCACTATGATGCCAACACACCGCTGGCGCAGGTGATGCCGGAACTTGTTGAACAATATCCTGACACTTACGCGAACATGGGGATTCACGATCTGGGTGACACCATGTTTGCCTGGCTGAAAGAAAACAACCCTGGCGCACGGTTGAATGAAGCCTATTCCGGCCTACCGGTGGCGGAAATCACCCCGCGTGAAGCGTACAACGCGATTGTCGACAACAATGTCGAACTGGTATCCATTGAAAATCTGCCAGGACGTATCGCGGCAAACTCAGTTATCCCGTATCCGCCAGGAATCCCGATGCTGCTGTCTGGTGAAAACTTCGGCGATAAAAACAGTCCGCAAGTAAGTTATTTACGCTCGCTGCAATCCTGGGACCATCATTTCCCTGGATTTGAACACGAAACAGAAGGGACAGAAATTATTGACGGTATTTACCACGTTATGTGTGTGAAAGCGTAACCACTATTCCGCTGAAGGCGTAATTGTTAAATAACATTACGCCGCCTGGCTTGAGGCCTTTTAAGTATGGCAACGTTTTCATAAAAATTGCTGCAAACAAAAAATGTCATGCTTTTTGCGCGGTCCCACCCCGCGCTTTTTTTTGCCTGTTATTTATCCTTTTTTTAGCCTGTAAAAAAATATGTACATGAGAAATTACTATAAAAATTTGTAATATTAGTAAAACTCGTTATTTTTATGCATGTTTATATTCATCATACAATTATATAACCATTTCCCGGTATCGCTTCGCTTTAGCGAGAACTGGTCTTTTATTCGCACTCAGGAGTACATGTATGAGGATTTGCAGCGACCAACCTTGTATTGTTTTATTGACTGAAAAAGATGTCTGGATAAGGGTGAATGGGAAAGAACCTATTAGCCTTAAAGCTAACCACATGGCGTTATTAAATTGTGAAAATAATATTATCGACGTCTCCTCTCTTAATAACACTTTGGTTGCTCATATTAGTCACGACATCATCAAAGATTACCTCCGGTTTCTGAATAAAGATCTCTCGCAAATACCAGTATGGCAACGTAGCGCTACGCCCATCCTCACCCTTCCATGCCTGACGCCAGACGTCTTTCGCGTTGCCGCGCAGCATAGCATGATGCCCGCTGAAACTGAGTCAGAAAAGGAACGAACACGTGCATTATTATTCACTGTGCTATCCCGTTTTCTCGACAGTAAAAAATTCCTTTCACTAATGATGTATATGTTACGTAATTGTGTAAGTGACAGCGTTTATCAAATTATTGAAAGCGATATCCACAAAGACTGGAATCTTAGTATGGTAGCCAGTTGTTTATGTCTTAGCCCAAGTCTGTTAAAGAAAAAGCTGAAAAGCGAAAACACCAGTTATAGCCAAATAATCACCACCTGCCGCATGCGTTATGCCGTAAATGAATTAATGATGGACGGTAAAAATATCTCTCAGGTATCACAGTCCTGCGGCTACAACAGTACGTCGTACTTTATTTCTGTCTTTAAAGACTTCTACGGTATGACGCCGCTGCATTATGTTAGTCAGCACAGAGAACGCACTGTCGCCTGATTTTTAACCTTAACGAAGAGCTATATTAATAACGGCATCAGCGATAACCCGGCCGATAATAATTCAACTATCGAATGCAGGCGTATGATATGACGTAATTTATTGTCACGAAGCTCGCCTTCGCAGGAGTTTAATTATGTCTTCGGATGCTGATGCTCACAAAGTGGGCTTAATCCCCGTCACCCTGATGGTGTCGGGGAATATTATGGGGTCAGGTGTTTTTCTGTTACCTGCAAACCTGGCCTCCACTGGCGGGATTGCCATTTATGGATGGTTGGTGACGATTATCGGTGCGCTGGGGCTCTCGATGGTATACGCCAAAATGTCGTTCCTCGACCCAAGTCCTGGTGGTTCTTACGCTTACGCCCGCCGCTGCTTTGGCCCGTTTCTCGGTTATCAAACCAACGTCCTCTACTGGCTGGCCTGCTGGATCGGCAATATCGCCATGGTGGTCATTGGCGTAGGATATTTAAGTTACTTCTTCCCGATTCTGAAAGACCCATTGGTATTAACCATCACCTGCGTCGTGGTGCTGTGGATCTTCGTCCTGCTGAACATTGTCGGTCCGAAAATGATCACCCGCGTACAGGCCGTTGCTACCGTGCTGGCGCTGATCCCCATCGTCGGGATTGCCGTATTTGGCTGGTTCTGGTTCCGTGGTGAAACCTATATGGCGGCATGGAACGTCAGCGGTCTGGGCACCTTCGGTGCGATTCAAAGTACCCTTAACGTTACGCTGTGGTCGTTCATCGGTGTGGAAAGTGCCTCCGTTGCCGCAGGTGTGGTGAAAAACCCGAAACGCAACGTCCCTATCGCCACCATTGGCGGGGTATTGATTGCTGCCGTTTGCTATGTACTTTCTACCACCGCGATTATGGGGATGATCCCTAATGCCGCACTGCGCGTTTCTGCTTCGCCATTCGGTGATGCCGCACGGATGGCGTTGGGTGACACCGCCGGGGCCATTGTTTCCTTCTGCGCAGCTGCGGGTTGCTTAGGTTCACTGGGCGGCTGGACGTTGCTGGCGGGTCAAACGGCGAAAGCCGCTGCCGATGACGGACTGTTCCCACCGATTTTTGCCCGTGTAAATAAAGCGGGCACGCCAGTGGCGGGGCTGATTATCGTCGGTATTTTGATGACCATCTTCCAGCTCAGTAGCATTTCGCCAAACGCGACCAAAGAATTCGGTCTGGTTTCTTCCGTGTCGGTCATCTTTACACTGGTGCCATATCTTTACACCTGTGCGGCGTTACTGCTGCTCGGCCACGGTCACTTTGGTAAAGCACGCCCGGCATACCTGGCAGTTACTACCATTGCCTTCCTCTACTGCATCTGGGCCGTAGTAGGGTCCGGCGCGAAAGAGGTTATGTGGTCATTTGTCACTCTGATGGTAATCACCGCCATGTATGCGCTGAATTACAACCGGCTGCATAAAAACCCGTATCCCTTAGATGCACCAATAAGCAAAGATTAATTCCCCTTAATCAAGCAAACATAAAAGCCAACCTTAAGAACTTAAGGTTGGCTTAATTTTGCTTTGCGAGCATATGCGCACTTTGTTCGATGGAAACACCGTGATGTTGAAGCGCCTACTAAAAAGACCCTCTTTAAATTTATTCTCCTGGTTATTACTTGCTACTTTTTATATCTCAGTCTGCCTGAATATCGCCTTTTTTAAACAGGTGCTACAGGTGTTACCGCTGGATTCACTGCATAACGTGCTGGTTTTCTTGTCGATGCCGGTCGTCGCATTCAGCGTGATTAATATTGTCCTGACACTAGGCTCTTTCTTATGGCTTAATCGTCCACTCGCCTGCCTGTTTATTCTGGTCGGTGCGGCTGCACAATATTTCATCATGACCTATGGCATCGTCATCGACCGTTCAATGATCACCAATATCATTGATACTACGCCGGCGGAAAGTTATGCGTTGATGACGCCACGAATGTTATTAACGCTGGGGTTAAGTGGCGTGTTGGCCGCGATTATTGCCTGCTGGATCAAAATCAAACCCACCACCTCACGCCTGCGCAGCGTTCTTTTCCGCGGGGCCAACATCCTGATTTCTGTACTGCTGATTCTGCTGGTTGCCGCACTGTTCTACAAAGACTATGCCTCGCTGTTTCGCAACAACAAAGAACTGGTGAAATCCTTAAGCCCGTCCAACAGCATTGTTGCTAGCTGGTCGTGGTACTCTCACCAGCGGTCAGCCAACCTGCCACTGATACGCATTGGTGAAGATGCTCACCGCAACCCATTAATGCAAAATGGGAAACGCAAAAACCTGACCATTTTGATCGTCGGAGAAACGTCGCGCGCAGAGAATTTCTCGCTGAATGGTTATCCACGCGAAACCAATCCTCGCCTGGCAAAAGATAACGTGGTCTATTTCCCTAATACCGCATCTTGTGGCACAGCAACAGCCGTCTCAGTGCCGTGCATGTTCTCGGATATGCCGCGTGAGCACTACAAAGAAGAGCTGGCACAGCACCAGGAAGGCGTGCTGGATATCATTCAGCGAGCGGGCATCAACGTGCTGTGGAATGACAACGATGGCGGCTGTAAAGGTGCCTGCGACCGCGTGCCTCACCAGAACGTCACCGCGCTGAATCTGCCAGGTCAGTGCATCAACGGCGAATGCTATGATGAAGTGCTGTTCCACGGGCTGGAAGATTACATCAATAACCTGCAGGGTGATGGCGTGATTGTCTTACACACCATCGGCAGCCACGGCCCGACCTATTACAACCGCTATCCGCCGCAGTTCAGGAAATTTACCCCAACCTGCGACACTAACGAGATCCAGACCTGTACCAAAGAGCAACTGGTGAACACTTACGACAACACGCTGGTTTACGTCGACTATATTGTTGATAAAGCGATTAATCTGCTGAAAGAACATCAGGATAAATTTACCACCAGCCTGGTTTATCTTTCTGACCACGGTGAGTCGTTAGGTGAAAATGGCATCTATCTGCACGGTCTGCCTTATGCCATCGCCCCGGATAGCCAAAAACAGGTGCCAATGCTGCTGTGGCTGTCGGAGGATTATCAAAAACGGTATCAGGTTGACCAGAACTGCCTGCAAAAACAGGCGCAAACGCAACACTATTCACAAGATAATTTATTCTCCACGCTATTGGGATTAACTGGCGTTGAGACGAAGTATTACCAGGCTGCGGATGATATTCTGCAAACTTGCAGGAGAGTGAGTGAATGAAAATTCTGATTGTTGAAGACGATACGCTGTTATTGCAGGGATTAATTCTGGCGGCGCAAACCGAAGGCTACGCGTGCGATGGCGTGACAACCGCGCGGATGGCGGAACAAAGCCTTGAGGCCGGTCATTACAGCCTGGTGGTACTGGATTTAGGGTTACCCGACGAAGATGGACTGCATTTTCTCGCCCGTATCCGGCAGAAAAAATACACCCTGCCGGTACTGATCCTCACCGCTCGCGATACGCTGACCGACAAAATCGCCGGGCTGGATGTCGGTGCCGATGACTATCTGGTGAAGCCTTTTGCGCTGGAAGAGTTACACGCCCGTATCCGCGCCCTGCTACGACGCCATAATAATCAGGGCGAAAGTGAGCTGATTGTTGGCAATCTGACGCTGAATATGGGTCGCCGTCAGGTATGGATGGGCGGTGAAGAGTTGATTCTGACGCCCAAAGAATATGCTCTGCTGTCACGGTTAATGCTCAAAGCAGGCAGTCCGGTGCATCGGGAAATTCTCTACAACGACATCTATAACTGGGACAATGAACCCTCGACCAACACCCTGGAAGTGCATATCCACAATCTGCGCGACAAAGTGGGCAAAGCCCGTATCCGCACCGTGCGCGGATTTGGCTATATGCTGGTCGCAAATGAGGAAAACTAATTGAATCTGATGCGTTTTCTGCGCCGACCAATATCGCTGCGCCAACGGCTGATATTGACCATCGGGGCCATTTTGTTGGTGTTTGAGCTGATCAGCGTCTTCTGGCTATGGCATGAAAGTACCGAGCAGATTCAGCTGTTTGAGCAGGCGCTACGCGACAATCGCAACAACGATCGCCACATCATGCGTGAGATCCGCGAGGCGGTCGCCAGCCTGATTGTCCCCGGCGTCTTTATGGTCAGCCTGACGCTATTTATCTGCTATCAGGCGGTACGCCGCATCACCCGCCCGCTGGCGGAGCTGCAAAAAGAGCTGGAAGCGCGCACCGCCGACAACTTAACGCCCATTGCCATTCACAGCGCCACCCTCGAAATCGAAGCGGTGGTTTCAGCGTTAAACGATCTGGTCAGTCGCCTGACCAGCACGCTGGATAACGAAAGGTTGTTTACCGCTGACGTCGCGCACGAACTGCGAACGCCACTGGCGGGGGTGCGTTTGCATCTGGAACTGCTGGCGAAAACGCATCACATTGATGTAGCACCGTTAGTGGCTCGACTTGATCAGATGATGGAGAGTGTCTCCCAGCTGCTGCAACTGGCGCGTGCCGGACAGTCATTTTCTTCCGGGAATTATCAACATGTAAAACTGCTGGAAGATGTCATTCTCCCCTCGTATGACGAACTCAGTACCATGCTCGACCAGCGACAGCAAACCCTGCTATTGCCAGAGAGCGCCGCCGACATCACCGTTCAGGGTGATGCAACCCTGCTGCGGATGTTATTGCGAAACCTGGTAGAAAACGCCCATCGTTACAGCCCGCAAGGCAGCAACATTATGATTAAGCTGCAAGAAGATGGCGGAGCAGTCATGGCCGTTGAAGATGAAGGACCGGGTATTGATGAGAGTAAATGCGGGGAGTTGAGTAAAGCGTTTGTACGTATGGACAGCCGTTATGGCGGGATTGGTCTGGGGTTAAGTATTGTCAGCCGCATTACACAGTTGCATCACGGGCAGTTTTTCCTGCAAAACCGGCAAGAGACTTCCGGCACGCGGGCCTGGGTACGGCTGAAGAAAGATCAGTACGTGGTAAACCAGATATAAAGAAAGCTGCTGACCACCAGCACGCTGAACACGGTAGTTAAACTTTCATAAACACGGTTTTTCATTGCACTCTCCTCCGTTAACCTGGAGGAGAGTATGCGCGTCAGAGATTAAGTGAACCTTAAGAGTTCAATTGGCCTGATAAGACAGCGTCACATCAGGCCATCCGTTTCAGCTTATTCATCAATTCGCGGATGTTGCTGCACCAGGCGGGTACGTTTCGCCTGCAAATCGGCAATCTCGTGGTCAATATCATCGATTTTCTGCTCGATATTATCGTAATGCTCGACGAGAATTTCCTTCGCTTCCTGTATATCTGACGCCGCCGGTGTCGCACCTTTCAACGGACGATTTGCCGTCTCTTTCATGGTTACGCCGGTGATTAAACCAACCACCGCCACTACCATCAGGTAATAGGCAGGCATCATCAGATTCTGCGAGCTTTCGACCAGCCAGGCCGCCAGTGTTGGCGTCAGACCGGCAACCAGCACCGAAATATTAAATGCCGCCGCCAGCGCGCTGTAACGGATATGCGTCGGGAACATCGCTGGCAAGGTAGAAGCCATAACGCCCGTAAAGCAGTTAAGGATCACCGCCAGCATCAGTAACCCGGCAAAAATCAGGCCGATGACGTTACTGTTAATCAGAATAAACGCCGGGATCGCCAACACAAACAGTGCAACACTACCAAGTAGCACAAACGGACGACGGCCAAAACGGTCACTCAGCAAGCCCATCACCGGCTGGACAAACAGCATACCGATCATAATGGCGATAATAATCAGCACCCCGTGGTCTTCGGAGTAATGCAGGTTATGCGACAAATAACTCGGCATATAGGTCAGCAACATGTAGTAAGTCACGTTGGTGGCAATTACCAGACCAATACATGTCAACAGGCTGCGCCAGTATTTAGTGGCAATCTCTTTAAACGAGACTTTCGGGCCATCCTGCAAACCTTCGCGGTCGCCCTGTTCCAGTTTATCAACATGCTGCTGGAACGCCGGAGTCTCTTCCAGCGCATGGCGCAGGTAAAGCCCGATAATCCCTAACGGCAGAGCAATAAAGAACGGAATACGCCAGCCCCAGTCGAGGAAGTTCGCTTCGCCGACAATGGTCGAAATTAACACCACCACGCCCGCACCCAGCACAAACCCGGCAATAGAACCGAAGTCCAGCCAGCTGCCCATAAAGCCACGTTTACGGTCAGGGGAGTATTCCGCAACAAATATCGACGCCCCGGTATATTCACCGCCGACCGAGAAACCTTGTGCCATCTTACAGATCAACAGCAGAATCGGTGCCCAAATACCAATCGTGTCGTAGGACGGTATTAAGCCAATACAGAACGTACTGATCGACATAATCACAATAGTGATAGCGAGGATCTTCTGGCGACCATATTTATCGCCCAACATACCAAAGAAGAGTCCACCAAGCGGTCGAATCAGAAAGGGAACGGAGAAAGTGGCAAGTGCAGCAACCATCTGCACGCTGGGGTCAGCCCCCGGGAAAAAAACTTTACCTAATGCGTAAGCAACAAAACCATAAACACCAAAATCAAACCATTCCATTGCATTACCCAGTGATGCTGCGGTAATGGCTTTACGCAGTTTACCGTCATCAATAATGGTGACATCACGAAGGGTAATTGGTTTTACTTTTTTCCTTTTCAGCATAGCTTTCCTCGCAGAGTTGGCCCATTTCCGCAAACGCCAGAAAAATCAGCGCGACGGCCGCAAAAGGGGAGCGGGAATTGCAGGATGCAATCTCTGTAACAAGCGTAGCGGGTTTGCTTACACCCTCCGGTTAAGGAATGTACAATCAAACCAGTTGACGCCTGAATTGGGCAGTTAATGACCTTTTTACCCTACCAGTGTTTAAATTTGTGATCAACTTCACACATGTATTTCGTTTAGGACTCATTGGTGTAACTGATTATTTACACCAAATTTACAGAGAAGATTTCCTCGACCATTGCCCCCGCCAGACGCTGCGCTGAACAGAGTCGTGGCATCCCCAGCGCGACAGTTTGCCAACGTTGGGTCACTGACCAGCAAACGGGTTGTTTATCTGCCGTGGTCCACTTTCCCAGCCAACTTAAAAAATCAGCATGATCCCCGCCCGTCGGAATGGTCGAAGAGGCAAACCACTGATGGTAATAGTGACGCGTGGTCGGGGCCGCATTGATACTCTCTGCCAAATGTTGTGTCGCTTTCTCGCGCAAATCACCCAGCAACAACGCCACCGCTTGCGGGCTTCCCAGACGGCAGGCATCGCCAAATGCCCCCCAGCGCAACTCCTCCAGAACGATAAAACAGCGCCCAGGCAACGACCAGGCGTTATACGCCCCAGCACGCCAGCGGGTAAAAATTTGCTCGCTCTGTTCACCCGCCTGCACCAGTAGGCCTCGTTGCGTTAACGCCTTTTCCTTCCAGCGACAACGGGCTGAAAACCACTCATACAAGGCGGCAATTTGCTGGGGGAGCTCAGGGAAAGCAGAGTGCTGGCGGTGATCCATTTTTTGCAGCAGCGCCAGATGTTGCGCGATCTGCGTCAGCGCCAGATGACCGGGATCCAGCATCGACGCCAGTTTTTCCACCAATGTCAGACGCAGGCTAAGCGGCGCATTTAACATCCCGCCGTTCGTCCATGCCTGAAGCTGCACACGCGCAAGAAGTTCCTGCATCAGTCGTTCACGAAACTGCTGCTGATGGGCTTGTGGATGGCGGGCATCATCGCCCTGCGCCAGATCCACTAAAAAGCGGGGATGAATCGACTCCAGCACGCGACCGGGGCCGTCCAGTAACGTCTTGGTCAATATCGTTCTGCCGTGAAAAGTGTTTGAATATCATCGCGTAACAGCTGAGCGTCGGTGTAAATCCAGCCATGAGTCATCACAGTCTGCTGCAATTGCTGCTGCATCAGCCTGACCACCGATTCATTTTGTTGACGCAGAGCCAGGCTTTCGCGTAAACGCGTCTGTAATTCCGTCAAACATGAAGCGAACTCAGCGAAAAAAGTATTCATGCCTGCCGTAACAGATTCATCGACCTGCTCTGCCAGAACTTTAGCCATTTGTTGGCAATAAAGATCGACTTCTGCGCTTAATGCTCGTTGCAACGCACTGTAATCAACCGTCTCTGTCGGGGATTTCTCATTTCCCCGTCCCCAGTCGGGCTGATTCAACCAGCGCGAAAAAGTCTCACGCACAACGCCTAAACGCGTGCTCTGCTCGTCCATTGCGTCCTGGCGCGAAATGACTTCACTGAACAGCTGGCGAGTGTTGAAGTGGGGAACTACGCCGTGAAAAACAGGAAAATGAAACCCAGGACGAAACCCTGACTCGCTCAATTCCATTTTGATTTGTTGCTCAATGGGGCGAATAACATCGGTTAACACCCGGCAAAGGGTGGATTCCAGCTCGGCAAAACGCAGCGTAAAGTCGCGACTAATGGTGTTCTGCGCCGTCTGTAACAGTGTCTCACAGCAGGTACGAATCTCGCTTAATGACCCCGAATCATCCTGAAACAAGGCGGCTAACTGCGCATTCAGCGCATCTTGCTGTTGACGCAGAAAGTGGTTGGCGGAGGTCAGGGCCAGCTCGATTTCATGTTTAATCTCGCCGCTCACCTGCGCCTGATTGAGTTGCAATAGCTGCAAACTTTCTTCGATCTGATGGATATTTTGCCGCAATTGTTCACAAGCGACGTTTAACCCGTGCGCACGAAAATCCAGGTATTCCCGCGCCTGCTGCGCGTAATTCAACAGTTTATGCGCGGCAGATCGCAGAGCATACAACGAGGCGTTAGCGTAAGCGGCATGAAGCAACGCCTGAATTGGCTGGGCGAACAGCGAATCTTCCCACAACTGATCGGCAGCATGACGAATATGTTCGAGGTCCGCCAGATCGGCATGACGCCAGCGCCTGCCGAGCGCGGCATGGGCAAAATCTTCCACCCAGCGTTGTTGCTCTGGCGGTGGTAACTTACCGTTGTTGGCTAACTCATGGCGCACCCGATTCGCCAGGTAGCCCCACATCGACGACACCGGAAATATCTGCTGTGGCGTAATACAACCTTTCATCAGCGTCCCGGAAATCAGTGCCCGCACCTGGTCGGCGTCGTCACTGTTACGATCCTGTTGATCGAACTTATTGACCAGCACATACAACGGCACCGATTGCCCCACCGCCAAAATTGCCTCACGGACCTCTTCATCGGAGATCGATTTCAGTTGCGTATAATCCAGCACCGCCAGTACCGCCGAGGCGCGTGCCAGCTGCTGGTTAAGCATTTTTTGCAGATGCGGTTGCCCGGCTTCATTTGGCCCGGGGGTATCCAGTAACGTCAACTGACCGGGATAACTCTCCAGCCCCGCCAGATGGACAAACTCCACTTCAATCACGGGAATATGCTCAATGGCGGCGTAAGCAGAAAAAGGAAAATCGACGTCCAGCGCCTTCGCCAGTCGCACCAAATCATTCAAACTTTTCAGACAATGAAAAATAGGTTGAGCACCCAGATAATATTTTTCGAAAGCGATGCCATTTTCAATCCGCTGCATAAGCGCACGCATATCTTTATCTATTTCCAGCACATCGGTCAGATGCTTAATATCGCAATCACGCAGGCGCTGTTGTAATTGTTGAATTAAATGGTCGATTGGCGCGACATGTGAAAAATGCAGTACCGGTTCTTTTTGCCCGGGCGTATGGCGAATAAGCGTTGGCAGCGCAGTCATTGGGCGATTGCGATTAGGCAGAACCTCCGTACCAACAATGGCATTAATGGTGGTTGATTTCCCTGCTTTCATAGTACCGACAATCGCCAGCACCATTTCCAGTCGGGAAATTTTACGCAACTCATTATTCAGCATCGCGTGACGTTCGGCGATATTAGGCTGACTCCAGGGTAAAGCCAGTTGTGGCGCATCGTCTCCGGGTACAGAGAGAGGCATTTTTTCCAGTAACTGCAACTGTTGGCGAGAAAGCTGTAACAGGCGTTCAGCCTCCTGACTTAACTCATACAGGGTCTGTGTGTACATAGAAAATTTTTCCTTAAAGCAAATTTTATTACTTTTATTTAGCCAGATTGTTTTTGAGTTCTGTTTTCGGCTTTTATAATTACCGCAAGAAATAATTTTATATTTAGCGTGTTGTTTTTTATTAGAATAAATAACATCTTCCAATACGTTTAAAACGTCAGAAAGATAAAAACATCATGTGAATTAAAAAAAGAACGAGTAGAGCATTAACCTTATCTTAAATAATAAATGGAGGCAAAAAGATTATTTTCTTTTTGCGTTTCCTTTCAAATGAAAACGATCGTCGTCTAAAATCAGCAGTACCCCCGACAAACTCAGGGATTTTGTGTATAATTGCGGCCTTTTTCGGCAATCTGCCGTTTTTTGGCGCTTTTGCCCTGCTGACTTTTGAGGAAATCCACATGTCATTACCACGCTGCCCAAAATGCAACTCCGAATACACCTACGAAGATAACGGCATGTACATCTGCCCGGAATGTGCCTACGAATGGAACGACGCAGAACCTGCACAGGAAAGCGACGAGCTGATCGTTAAAGATGCTAACGGCAATCTGCTGGCTGACGGCGACAGCGTTACCATCATTAAAGATCTGAAAGTGAAAGGTAGCTCTTCGATGCTGAAAATTGGCACCAAAGTGAAAAACATCCGCCTGGTTGAAGGCGACCATAACATCGATTGCAAAATCGACGGTTTTGGTCCGATGAAACTGAAGTCTGAGTTTGTGAAAAAGAACTGATTGTATTGTGATCGGTAGGCCGGATAAGGCGTTTACGCCGCATCCGGCAACGGTGGCGACTGCCTGATGCGACGCTGACCGCGTCTTATCAGGCTTCCCTCTCATCTGTATAAATTTCGAACTACACTTAACGGGCTTCTCTTAACTGAGGTCACCATCATGCCGTTAAGTCCCTACCTCTCTTTTGCCGGTAACTGTGCCGACGCAATTGCTTATTATCAACGTACGTTGGGCGCTGAACTGCTCTATAAAATCAGCTTCGGCGAAATGCCAAAATCAGCGCAGGACAGCGCCGAGAACTGCCCTTCCGGAATGCAATTTCCCGATACCGCCATCGCCCACGCCAATGTGCGCATTGCCGGAAGCGATATCATGATGAGCGATGCTATACCGTCAGGAAAAGCCAGCTACTCCGGCTTTACGCTGGTGCTCGATTCGCAACAGGTAGAAGAAGGAAAACGCTGGTTTGACAACCTTGCCGCTAACGGAAAAATCGAAATGGCCTGGCAGGAAACTTTCTGGGCGCATGGCTTTGGCAAAGTCACCGATAAATTTGGCGTACCGTGGATGATTAATGTCGTCAAACAACAACCAACGCAATAATCCGCCGGGAGGCCCGCCCTCCCGCACTGTCATCGAATTCCCGTTAACTCTTCATCTGTTAGTCACTTTTAATTAACCAAATCGTCACAATAATCCGCCACGATGGAGCCACTTTTTTAGGGAGGCTGCATCATGCAAACGATTATCCGTGTCGAGAAGCTCACCAAAACCTTCAATCAGCATCAGGCGCTGCACGCGGTTGATCTGAACATTCATCACGGTGAAATGGTGGCTCTGCTTGGGCCGTCGGGTTCCGGCAAATCCACCCTTTTACGTCACTTAAGCGGTTTGATTACCGGCGATAAATCTGCCGGTAGCCATATCGAGCTGCTGGGCCGCACAGTCCAGCGCGAAGGCCGCCTGGCCCACGATATCCGCAAAAGCCGCGCCAACACCGGCTACATCTTCCAACAATTCAACCTGGTGAATCGCCTGAGCGTACTGGAGAACGTGCTGATTGGCGCGCTCGGCAGCACGCCATTCTGGCGAACCTGTTTTAGCTACTTCACCCGCGAGCAGAAACAGCGCGCGTTACAGGCGCTGACCCGCGTTGGCATGGTGCACTTTGCCCATCAACGCGTTTCCACACTCTCCGGCGGCCAGCAACAGCGTGTGGCGATTGCCCGCGCGCTGATGCAGCAGGCGAAGGTGATTCTGGCCGATGAGCCCATCGCCTCGCTGGACCCGGAATCGGCGCGCATCGTGATGGACACCCTGCGCGACATCAACCAGAACGACGGCATCACCGTGGTCGTCACGCTACATCAGGTGGATTACGCCCTGCGCTACTGCGAACGCATCGTCGCCCTGCGTCAGGGGCACGTCTTTTACGACGGCAGCAGCCAACTGTTTGATAACGAACGTTTTGACCATCTCTACCGCAGCATTAATCGCATTGAAGAGAACGCGAAAGCTGCCTGACATCCCCATCATTGAGGAAAACGAATGAACGCTAAGATAATTGCCTCGCTGGCCTTCACCAGCATGTTCAGCCTCAGCACCCTGTTAAGCCCGGCGCACGCCGAAGAGCAGGAAAAGGCGCTGAATTTCGGCATTATTTCAACGGAATCACAGCAAAACCTGAAACCGCAATGGACGCCGTTCTTACAGGATATGGAGAAGAAGCTGGGCGTAAAGGTCAACGCCTTCTTTGCCCCGGACTACGCGGGCATTATCCAGGGAATGCGCTTCAACAAAGTGGATATCGCCTGGTACGGCAATCTGTCGGCGATGGAAGCGGTGGATCGCGCCAACGGTCAGGTCTTCGCCCAGACGGTCGCGGCGGATGGATCGCCAGGTTACTGGAGCGTGTTGATCGTCAACAAAGACAGTCCGATCAACAACCTGAACGATCTGCTGGCGAAGCGTAAAGATCTCACCTTTGGCAATGGCGATCCTAACTCCACCTCTGGCTTCCTCGTCCCCGGCTACTACGTCTTCGCCAAAAACAATATCTCCGCCAGCGACTTCAAGCGCACCGTCAACGCCGGGCATGAAACCAACGCGCTGGCCGTCGCCAACAAACAGGTGGATGTGGCGACCAACAACACCGAAAACCTCGACAAGCTGAAAACCTCCGCACCGGAGAAGCTCAAAGAACTGAAGGTGATCTGGAAATCGCCGCTGATCCCAGGCGATCCGATCGTCTGGCGCAAAAATCTGTCCGAAACCACCAAAGACAAGATCTACGACTTCTTTATGAACTACGGCAAAACGCCGGAAGAGAAAGCGGTGCTGGAACGCCTGGGCTGGGCCCCGTTCCGCGCCTCCAGCGACCTGCAACTGGTGCCGATTCGCCAGCTCGCGCTGTTTAAAGAGATGCAGGGCGTGAAAGGCAATAAAGGGCTGAATGAGCAGGACAAGCTGGCAAAAACCAGCGCCATTCAGGCGCAACTGGATGACCTGGACCGCCTGAACAACGCGTTAAGCGCGATGAGTTCGGTGAGTAAAGCGGTGCAGTAAATCGTAGGTCGGATAAGACGCCCCGGCGTCGCATCCGACAATGTGCAGACGTTGATGCCGGATGCGGTGCAAGCACCTTATCCGGCCTACAGACCGGAGCCAAACATGCAAACCATCACCATCGCCCCACCCAAGCGCAGCTGGTTCTCGCTTCTGAGCTGGGCCATTGTTCTCGCCGTGTTGGTCGTCTCGTGGCAGGGCGCGGAAATGGCCCCGCTTACGCTGATCAAAGACGGCGGCAACATGGCAACCTTCGCCGCCGACTTCTTCCCGCCCGATTTCAGCCAATGGCAGGATTACCTCACCGAAATGGCCGTCACGCTGCAAATCGCCGTCTGGGGCACCGCGCTGGCAGTCGTTCTCTCCATCCCCTTCGGCCTGATGAGCGCTGAAAACCTGGTGCCGTGGTGGGTGTATCAGCCCGTTCGCCGCCTGATGGACGCCTGCCGCGCCATTAACGAGATGGTCTTCGCCATGCTGTTCGTGGTCGCCGTCGGTCTCGGTCCGTTCGCTGGCGTACTGGCGCTGTTTATCCACACCACCGGCGTGCTCTCCAAACTGCTTTCCGAAGCGGTAGAAGCAATTGAACCCGGCCCGGTGGAAGGTATTCGCGCCACTGGTGCCAACAAGCTCGAAGAGATCCTCTACGGCGTGCTGCCGCAGGTGATGCCGCTGCTGATCTCCTACTCCCTCTATCGCTTCGAATCCAACGTCCGTTCGGCCACCGTTGTTGGCATGGTCGGCGCTGGCGGGATCGGCGTCACCCTGTGGGAAGCGATTCGCGGTTTCCAGTTCCAGCAAACCTGCGCCCTGATGGTGCTGATTATCGTCACGGTCAGCCTGCTGGATTTCCTCTCTCAACGGTTGCGTAAGCACTTTATCTGATAAGCGAGGCATTGATATCTATGCACTTGTCTACACATCCGACCAGCTACCCAACACGCTATCAGGAGATAGCCGCAAAACTTGAGCAGGAGCTTCGTCAACACTACCGCTGCGGCGACTATCTTCCCGCCGAGCAGCAACTGGCGGCGCGCTTTGAGGTGAACCGCCACACCCTGCGCCGCGCCATTGACCAACTGGTGGAAAAAGGCTGGGTACAGCGCCGTCAGGGCGTCGGCGTGCTGGTGCTGATGCGCCCGTTCGATTACCCGCTCAACGCCCAGGCGCGTTTTAGCCAGAACCTGCTGGATCAGGGCAGCCATCCCACCAGCGAAAAACTGCTGTCTGTGCTGCGCCCGGCCTCCGGTCACGTCGCTGACGCGCTGGGGATCGCCGAGGGCGAGAACGTTATCCACCTGCGCACCCTGCGCCGGGTCAACGGCGTCGCGCTCTGTTTAATCGACCACTACTTTGCGGACCTCACCCTCTGGCCGACGCTGCAACGCTTCGACAGCGGCTCGCTGCACGATTTTCTGCGCGAGCAAATGGGGATTGCGCTGCGCCGCAGCCAGACGCGGATCAGCGCCCGCCGCGCCCAGGCCAAAGAGTGCCAGCGTCTTGAAATCCCGAATATGTCGCCGCTGCTGTGCGTGCGCACCCTTAACCACCGTGACGGTGAAAGCAGCCCGGCGGAGTACTCCGTCAGCCTGACGCGCGCCGACATGATTGAATTCACTATGGAGCACTGAATGCACGCAGATACCGCGACCCGCCAGCACTGGATGTCCGTACTGGCACACAGCCAACCGGCTGAACTGGCAGCCCGCCTGAACGCGCTGAACATCACCGCCGACTATGAGGTGATCCGCGCCGCTGAAACCGGCCTGGTGCAGATTCAGGCGCGGATGGGTGGCACCGGCGAACGCTTTTTTGCTGGCGACGCCACGCTCACCCGCGCCGCCGTACGCCTGACTGACGGCACGCTCGGCTACAGCTGGGTGCTGGGGCGCGACAAACAGCACGCCGAACGCTGCACGCTGATTGACGCGCTGATGCAGCAAACCCGCCATTTTCAAAACTTATCAGAAACCCTTATTGCCCCGCTGGACGCTGACCGTATGGCACGCATTGCCGCACGCCAGGCCGAAGTGAACGCCAGCCGGGTCGACTTCTTTACGATGGTTCGCGGAGACAACGCATGACCCTGGAAACCGCTTTTATGCTTCCCGTGCAGGATGCCCAGCACAGTTTTCGTCGCCTGTTAAAGGCCATGAGCGAGCCGGGCGTGATTGTCGCCCTGCATCAGCTCAAACGCGGCTGGCAGCCGCTGAATATCGCCACCACCAGCGTGCTGCTGACGCTGGCCGATAACGACACGCCGGTGTGGCTTTCTGCGCCATTAAGTAACGATATCGTCAGCCAGAGCCTGCGTTTTCATACCAACGCGCCGCTGGTCAATCAGCCGGAACTGGCGACCTTCGCGGTAACGGATGAGGCGATTTCCAGCGAACAGCTCAACGCTCTTTCCAGCGGCACCGCTGTTGCGCCGGAAGCGGGCGCGACGCTGATTTTACAGGTCGTCAGCCTGAGCGGCGGGCGCATGCTGCGCCTTACTGGCGCGGGTATTGCCGAAGAACGAATGATCGCCCCGCAGCTGCCGGAGTGCATTCTGCACGAACTTACCGAGCGCCCGCACCCGTTCCCGCTCGGCATCGACCTGATCCTGACCTGCGGCGAGCGGCTGCTGGCTATCCCGCGAACCACTCATGTGGAGGTGTGCTGATGTACGTTGCCGTGAAAGGGGGCGAGAAGGCGATCGACGCCGCCCACGCCCTGCAAGAGAGCCGACGCCGGGGCAATACCGATTTGCCTGAACTGAGCGTCGCCCAGATTGAACAGCAGCTTAATCTTGCAGTAGATCGCGTGATGACCGAAGGCGGCATTGCCGACCGCGAACTGGCGGCGCTGGCGCTGAAACAGGCCAGCGGCGATAACGTCGAAGCGATTTTCCTGCTACGCGCCTACCGCACCACGCTGGCGAAGCTGGCGGTAAGCGAGCCGCTCGACACCACGGAGATGCGTCTCGAACGGCGTATTTCAGCGGTTTATAAAGATATTCCCGGCGGCCAGCTGCTTGGCCCAACCTACGACTACACCCATCGCCTGCTCGATTTCACCCTGCTGGCAAACGGCGAAGCGCCGACGCTGACCACCGCCGACAGCGCACAACAGCCGTCGCCGCACGTTTTCAGCCTGCTGGCGCGTCAGGGGCTGGCGAAGTTTGAAGAAGATAGCGGCGCACAGCCGGATGACATCACCCGCACGCCGCCGGTTTACCCCTGCTCACGCTCCTCCCGCCTGCAACAATTAATGCGCGGGGACGAAGGCTATTTGCTGGCGCTGGCCTACTCCACCCAGCGTGGTTACGGGCGCAATCACCCGTTCGCGGGCGAGATCCGCAGTGGCTATATCGACGTGTCTATTGTGCCGGAAGAGCTGGGATTTGCGGTGAACGTCGGCGAACTGCTGATGACCGAATGTGAAATGGTCAACGGTTTTATCGACCCGCCGGATGAGCCGCCGCACTTCACGCGCGGCTACGGACTGGTGTTCGGCATGAGCGAGCGCAAAGCGATGGCAATGGCGCTGGTTGACCGTGCGTTGCAGGCTCCGGAGTACGGCGAGCACGCGACAGGCCCGGCGCAGGATGAAGAGTTCGTGCTGGCGCATGCCGACAACGTCGAAGCCGCAGGCTTTGTCTCGCACCTTAAACTCCCCCACTACGTCGATTTCCAGGCCGAACTGGAGCTACTCAAACGTCTGCAACAGGAGCAGAACCATGGCTAATCTGAGCGGCTACAACTTTGCCTACCTCGACGAGCAGACCAAACGCATGATCCGCCGTGCCATCTTAAAAGCGGTGGCGATCCCCGGTTATCAGGTGCCGTTTGGCGGGCGCGAGATGCCGATGCCGTACGGCTGGGGAACCGGCGGCATACAGCTTACCGCCAGCGTGATTGGCGAAAGCGATGTGCTGAAGGTGATTGACCAGGGCGCGGACGACACCACCAACGCGGTGTCGATCCGTAACTTCTTTAAGCGCGTGACCGGGGTAAACACCACTGAACGTACGGACGATGCGACGCTTATCCAGACGCGCCACCGCATCCCCGAAACGCCGCTGACCGAAGATCAGATCATTATTTTCCAGGTGCCGATCCCCGAACCGCTGCGCTTTATCGAGCCGCGCGAAACGGAAACCCGCACCATGCACGCGCTGGAGGAGTACGGCGTGATGCAGGTGAAGCTGTATGAAGATATCGCCCGCTTCGGTCATATCGCCACCACCTACGCCTATCCGGTGAAGGTAAACGGGCGCTACGTAATGGACCCGTCGCCGATCCCGAAATTTGATAACCCGAAAATGAACATGATGCCCGCCCTGCAACTGTTCGGCGCGGGGCGCGAGAAGCGCATCTATGCGGTGCCGCCGTTTACCCGCGTGGAAAGCCTCGATTTCGACGATCACCCGTTCACCGTTCAGCAGTGGAATGAGCCATGCGCCATCTGCGGATCGACCCACAGCTATCTTGATGAAGTGGTGCTGGATGACGCCGGAAACCGCATGTTTGTCTGCTCCGATACCGATTATTGCCGCCAACAGAGCGAGGCGAAAAGCCAATGAATCAACCGTTACTTTCGGTCAATAACCTGACCCACCTTTACGCGCCGGGCAAAGGCTTTAGCGATGTCTCTTTTGATTTATGGCCGGGGGAAGTGCTGGGCATCGTCGGGGAATCCGGCTCCGGGAAGACCACGCTGCTGAAGTCGATCTCCGCGCGCCTGACGCCGCAGCAAGGGGAAATTCGCTATGAAAACCGTTCCCTCTATGGCATGAGCGAGGCCGACCGCCGTCGCCTGCTGCGCACCGAATGGGGCGTGGTGCATCAGCATCCACTCGACGGCCTGCGCCGCCAGGTGTCGGCAGGCGGCAATATCGGCGAGCGGCTGATGGCGACCGGGGCGCGTCATTACGGCGATATTCGTGCCACCGCGCAGAAGTGGCTGGAAGAGGTGGAAATTCCCGCCAACCGGATCGACGACCTGCCGACCACCTTTTCCGGCGGTATGCAGCAGCGTTTGCAGATTGCCCGCAACCTGGTGACGCATCCGAAGCTGGTATTTATGGACGAGCCAACCGGCGGGCTGGATGTATCTGTGCAGGCGCGCCTGCTCGACCTGCTGCGCGGCCTGGTGGTGGAGCTGAACCTGGCGGTGGTGATTGTCACCCACGATTTAGGCGTCGCCCGCCTGCTGGCGGACCGTTTGCTGGTGATGAAGCAGGGGCAAGTGGTGGAGAGTGGGTTAACCGACCGCGTGCTCGACGACCCGCACCATCCGTATACACAACTGCTGGTGTCATCGGTTTTGCAGAATTGAGCCGGTGCCGGATGCGGCGTAAACGCCTTATCCGGCCTACAAATGCGCTCCCCGTAGGTCGGATAAGACGCGTCAGCGTCGCATCCGACACCCGAACCACGAGGCGAAAAATGATTAACGTACAAAACGTCAGTAAAACCTTCATCCTGCATCAGCAAAACGGCGTGCGCCTGCCCGTCTTACAACGTGCCTCGCTCACCGTCAACGCAGGCGAATGCGTGGTGCTTCACGGCCACTCCGGCAGCGGAAAATCAACCCTGCTGCGCTCGCTGTACGCCAACTATCTGCCCGACGAAGGGCAAATCCAGATCAAACACGGTGAGGAATGGGTAGACCTGGTCACCGCGCCAGCCCGCAAAGTGGTGGAGATCCGCAAAACCACCATCGGCTGGGTGAGCCAGTTTCTGCGCGTCATCCCGCGTATTTCGGCACTGGAAGTGGTGATGCAGCCTCTGCTCGATACCGGCGTACCGCGTGAAGCCTGCGCCGCTAAAGCCGCCCGATTACTGACGCGCCTGAACGTGCCTGAACGCCTGTGGCACCTGGCACCATCGACCTTCTCCGGCGGCGAACAGCAGCGCGTCAACATCGCCCGTGGCTTTATCGTCGACTATCCGATTCTGCTGCTGGATGAACCCACCGCCTCGCTGGACGCTAAAAACAGCGCCGCGGTGGTGGAATTAATTCGCGAAGCCAAAGCCCGTGGCGCGGCCATCGTCGGTATCTTCCATGACGAAGCCGTACGCAATGACGTCGCCGACCGCCTGCACCCAATGGGAGTCTCTTCATGATTATCAATAACGTCAAACTGGTGCTGGAAAACGAAGTGGTGCACGGTTCACTGGAAGTACAGGATGGCAAAATTCGCGCCTTTGCCGAAAGCCAGAGCCGCCAGCCGGAAGCGATGGACGGCGAAGGTGGCTGGCTGCTGCCGGGGCTGATTGAGCTGCATACCGATAATCTGGATAAATTCTTCACCCCGCGTCCAAAAGTGGACTGGCCCGCCCACTCGGCAATGAGTAGCCACGACGCGCTGATGGTGGCGAGCGGCATCACCACCGTGCTGGACGCGGTGGCGATTGGCGACGTGCGCGACGGCGGCGATCGGCTGGAGAATCTGGAGAAGATGATCAACGCCATCGAAGAGACGCAGAAACGCGGCGTCAACCGCGCCGAGCACCGTCTGCATCTGCGCTGCGAACTGCCGCATCACACCACGCTGCCGCTGTTTGAAAAACTGGTGCAGCGCGAACCGGTGACGCTGGTGTCGCTGATGGATCACTCGCCGGGCCAGCGCCAGTTCGCTAACCGCGAGAAGTATCGCGAATATTATCAGGGCAAATACTCGCTCACCGAAGCGCAGATGCAGCAGTATGAAGAAGAGCAGCTGGCGCTCGCCGCACGCTGGTCGCAGCCAAATCGCGAAACCATCGCCGCAATGTGCCGCGCGCGACACATTGCGCTCGCCAGCCACGATGACGCCACGCACGCCCACGTTGCTGAATCTCACCAACTTGGCAGCGTAATCGCCGAATTTCCCACCACGTTCGAAGCGGCAGAAGCCTCGCGCAAGCATGGCATGAACGTGCTGATGGGCGCACCGAATATCGTGCGCGGCGGTTCGCACTCCGGCAACGTGGCGGCCAGTGAACTGGCGCAGCTTGGCCTGCTGGATATCCTCTCTTCCGACTACTACCCCGCCAGCCTGCTCGATGCGGCATTTCGCGTCGCCGATGACGAGAGCAACCGCTTTACGCTGCCGCAGGCGGTGAAGCTGGTGACTAAAAATCCGGCGCAGGCGCTTAATCTTCAGGATCGCGGGGTGATTGGCGAGGGCAAACGCGCCGACCTGGTGCTGGCGCATCGCAAGGGCAATCACATTCATATCGACCACGTCTGGCGTCAGGGTAAAAGGGTGTTCTGATGACGGGAAAACTGATTTGGTTAATGGGGGCCTCTGGCTCCGGAAAAGACAGTCTGTTGACGGAACTCCGCCAGCGGGAACAAACTCAGCTACTGGTAGCGCATCGCTACATCACGCGCGCCGCCAGCGCCGGAAGTGAAAACCATATCGCCCTGAGCGAGCAGGAGTTTTTTACCCGCGCGGGGCAGAACCTTCTGGCCTTAAGCTGGCACGCTAACGGTCTGTATTATGGCGTCGGCGTCGAGATTGACCTCTGGCTGCACGCTGGATTTGACGTGGTGGTCAACGGCTCACGCGCCCATCTGCCGCAGGCGCGGGCGCGCTATCAATCGGCGCTGCTGCCCGTTTGTTTACAGGTTTCGCCAGAGATCCTGCGCCAGCGCCTGGAAAACCGTGGTCGTGAAAATGCCAGTGAAATTAACGCCCGGCTGGCGCGCGCTGCCCGCTATACTCCTCAGGATTGTCTTACGCTCAATAATGACGGCAGCCTGCGCCAGTCGGTCGACACGCTGCTGACGCTGATTCATCAGAAGGAGAAACACCATGCCTGCTTGTGAGCTTCGCCCGGCCACGCAGTACGATACCGACGCAGTTTACGCGCTGATTTGTGAGCTAAAACAGGCGGAGTTTGACCACCACGCGTTTCGCGTGGGCTTTAACGCCAACCTGCGCGACCCGAACATGCACTACCATCTGGCGCTGCTGGATGGCGAAGTTGTCGGCATGATCGGCCTGCATTTGCAGTTTCATCTGCATCATGTCAACTGGATCGGCGAAATTCAGGAACTGGTGGTGATGCCGCAGGCGCGCGGTCTGAATGTCGGCAGTAAATTACTGGCATGGGCAGAAGAAGAAGCCCGCCAGGCCGGGGCCGAAATGACCGAGCTTTCCACCAACGTCAAGCGCCACGACGCGCACCGTTTCTATCTGCGCGAAGGCTACGAGCAGAGCCACTTCCGCTTCACCAAGGTGCTGTAACATGAGCCTGACCCTCACACTTACTGGCACTGGCGGCGCACAGGGCGTTCCCGCATGGGGCTGTGAGTGCGTGGCCTGCGTCAGAGCGCGGCGCTCACCGCAGTATCGCCGCCAGCCATGCAGCGGCGTCGTGAAGTTTAACGACGCGATCACCCTGATCGACGCCGGGCGGCACGATCTCGCCGATCGCTGGTCGCCCGGATCGTTCCAGCAGTTTTTGCTGACGCACTACCATATGGATCACGTGCAGGGGCTGTTTCCGCTGCGCTGGGGCGTGGGCGATCAGATCCCGGTCTACGGCCCGCCGGATGAA
This sequence comes from Escherichia sp. WS338, assembly GCF_046486405.1. Taxonomy (NCBI): domain Bacteria; kingdom Pseudomonadati; phylum Pseudomonadota; class Gammaproteobacteria; order Enterobacterales; family Enterobacteriaceae; genus Escherichia; species Escherichia sp. WS338. Next base: position 242,075 of record NZ_JBJQLL010000006.1, read on the forward strand.
CAGGGCTGCGACGATCTATTCAAACATTCGGGCCTGCTTGATTTCAGCCACACGGTGGAGCCATTTGTGATGTTTGATTTGCAGGGATTACAGGTCACGCCGCTGCCGCTCAACCATTCGAAACTCACTTTCGGCTATCTACTGGAAACGGCACATAGCCGGGTGGCGTGGCTGTCTGACACCGCAGGCCTGCCGGAAAAAACGCTGAAATTTTTACGCAATAATCAGCCACAGGTAATGGTGATTGATTGCAGCCACCCGCCGCGCGAGGATGCACCGCGTAATCACTGTGATTTAAATACCGTGCTTGCGCTGAATCAGGTTATCCGCTCGCCACGGGTGATACTGACCCATATCAGCCACCAGTTTGATGCGTGGCTGATGGAAAACGCACTGCCGTCGGGGTTTGAGGCGGGGTTTGATGGGATGGAGATTGAGGTGGCGTGAGGGAAAATACCCGCGCCGGCCCCTATATCAACGCCCATACTCATCTTCCATTCTCCGCTCTTCATCCTCCAGTTGCCGACGCTCCTGATCAAGCTGGCGCTGGCGATCGTCCAGCTGCCTGCGGCGATCTTCAAACTGGCGGCGGCGGTCGTCATATTGTCTGCGCCGATCGTCGCTCACTTCACGCTGCCAGCCGTCGTCGCGCGAATCTTCATAGTCTCGCCCACGGTCAGGGTTATAAGCGTCGTTAATCGCCTGCTGAATATTGCCAATGGTGTCGTCGATAATATCGGCCTGGGCCGGAACGGTGGACAGCGTGAGCAGGGTGAATAAAAGAAATAGCGGAAAGCGTTTCATTAGCCAACCTCAAAAAGAAACTCTATCCACATTAGTCATTACTCATCCATGCAAGTAGTGGACGAATCTCAATTTCTCCGCTGCTCTATTGCCGTAATCGCCTCCACGCGTTGTTGATGACGACCGCCTTCGTACTGTGCGCCCAGCCACGCATCGACAATCATTTTTGCCAGTTCGAGGCCAACCACTCGTGAACCAAAAGCCAGCACGTTGGTGTCGTTATGCTGCCGCGAAAGTTGCGCGGAATAAGGTTCGCTACAAACGACCGCGCGAATTCCGGCAAACTTGTTCGCCGCTATCGAAATACCGACGCCAGTGCCACAAATCAAAATCCCGCCATCAGCCTCTCCGCCAGCAACTGCCAGTGCGACTTGACTGGCGTAATGCGGATAATCAGTACGCTCTGACGACCAGGTTCCTTTATCAATCACTTCAACGCCACGCTCAACTAAATGTGCCACTATTTCATGTTTTAAAATGAAACCGACATGATCACAGCCAAATGCAATCTTTTTCATTCATCTTCCCCGCCCGCGCAAAACTTCACAATCAAAAAACATTTGTGATGTAAATGAATTAAAAACACCCAAAATCGATGAAATCCGCCTTCCTGATCTGTTTTACAGAGTTACATCTGGCAGCGCAATAGCGTTAAAGACACTCACTATCCAGCAACATCTATCATCCAATAAACCAGAAAAACAAATAACATCATGTTTTTAAAGTGATTAAATGAAATGAAATTTTAAGCCACTCTCCATTATTCACAACAAAACAAACTTTATAAATTTTATTTTTTTGTGAAGTTGCCAGCATCTTTTCTGTTCTTGCTGTGGTGATATAGTGGCGTCTTCAATTCAAGGACAAGAGAACGTGATGAGCCAGTCAGAGTTTGATTCAGCGCTTCCGAACGGTATCGGGTTAGCGCCTTACCTGCGAATGAAGCAGGAAGGAATGACAGAAAACGAAAGCCGCATCGTGGAGTGGTTACTCAAACCCGGTAACCTGAGTTGTGCACCCGCAATTAAAGATGTCGCAGAAGCTCTGGCGGTATCTGAAGCGATGATCGTTAAGGTATCAAAGCTGCTGGGGTTTAGCGGCTTTCGTAACTTACGCAGTGCGCTGGAATATTATTTTTCTCAGTCAGAACAAGTATTGCCTTCCGAGTTGGCTTTTGATGAAGCGCCGCAGGATGTGGTGAATAAAGTATTTAACATCACTTTACGCACCATTATGGAAGGTCAGTCGATCGTCAACGTTGATGAGATCCACCGTGCCGCCCGCTTTTTCTATCAGGCCAGACAGCGGGATTTGTACGGTGCCGGAGGATCAAATGCTATCTGTGCTGATGTACAGCACAAGTTTTTACGCATTGGCGTACGCTGCCAGGCCTATCCGGACGCTCACATCATGATGATGTCTGCTTCGTTGTTACAGGAAGGAGATGTGGTGCTGGTGGTGACCCATTCCGGGCGAACCAGTGATGTAAAAGCGGCTGTAGAACTGGCAAAAAAGAACGGGGCAAAGATTATTTGTATAACGCATAGCTACCATTCACCGATAGCGAAGCTGGCCGATTATATTATTTGCTCACCGGCCCCGGAAACACCGTTATTAGGTCGTAATGCCTCGGCAAGAATATTACAACTAACTTTGCTGGACGCGTTTTTTGTCTCTGTCGCCCAGCTCAACATTGAACAAGCTAATATTAATATGCAAAAAACCGGCGCAATTGTTGATTTCTTCTCACCAGGCGCGCTGAAATAAGAAAAAGGTAATTCCGCCATCGCGGAGTTACCTCTCCCCTTACCGTGAGAACATGATTATGAATAAATATCTGAAATATTTCAGCGGCACACTCGTGGGCTTAATGTTGTCAACCAGCGCTTTTGCTGCCGCCGAATATGCCGTCGTATTGAAAACACTCTCCAATCCATTTTGGGTAGATATGAAAAAAGGCATTGAAGATGAAGCAAAAACGCTGGGCGTCAGCGTTGATATTTTTGCCTCTCCTTCAGAAGGCGATTTTCAATCTCAATTGCAGTTATTTGAAGATCTCAGTAATAAAAATTACAAAGGTATCGCCTTCGCACCATTATCCTCAGTGAACCTGGTCATGCCTGTCGCCCGCGCATGGAAAAAAGGCATTTATCTGGTCAATCTCGATGAAAAAATCGACATGGATAATCTGAAAAAAGCAGGCGGTAATGTGGAAGGTTTTGTCACCACCGATAATGTTGCCGTCGGGGCGAAAGGCGCGTCATTCATTATTGACAAGCTGGGTGCCGAAGGGGGTGAAGTCGCAATCATTGAGGGTAAAGCCGGTAACGCCTCCGGTGAAGCGCGTCGTAATGGTGCCACCGAAGCCTTCAAAAAAGCAAGCCAGATCAAGCTTGTCGCCAGCCAGCCTGCCGACTGGGACCGTATTAAAGCACTGGATGTCGCCACTAACGTGTTGCAACGTAATCCGAATATTAAAGCGATCTATTGCGCGAATGACACGATGGCAATGGGTGTTGCTCAGGCAGTCGCAAACGCCGGAAAAACGGGCAAAGTGTTGGTCGTCGGTACAGATGGCATTCCGGAAGCCCGCAAAATGGTGGAAGCCGGACAAATGACCGCGACGGTTGCCCAGAACCCGGCGGATATCGGTGCAACGGGTCTGAAGCTGATGGTTGACGCTGAGAAATCCGGCAAGGTTATCCCGCTGGATAAAGCACCGGAATTTAAACTGGTCGATTCAATCCTGGTCACTCAATAAAACTGAATGATGCCGGATGATGATGCTAATGAAGTGTCTTATCCGGCCAACAAAATAACCTGAACGTAGACCTGATAAGTGTAGCCATCAGGCAATAATACGATATTTCGTGCAGAGAGGTTATTTATGGCCACGCCATATATATCGATGGCGGGGATCGGCAAGTCCTTTGGTCCGGTTCACGCATTAAAGTCGGTTAATTTAACGGTTTATCCTGGTGAAATACATTCATTACTAGGAGAAAATGGCGCGGGTAAATCCACGCTAATGAAAGTTTTATCCGGAATACATGAGCCGACCAAAGGCACCATTACCATTAATAACATTAACTATAACAAACTGGATCATAAATTAGCGGCACAACTCGGCATCGGGATTATTTATCAAGAACTCAGCGTTATTGATGAATTAACCGTACTGGAAAATTTATATATTGGTCGTCATCTGACGAAAAAAATCTGTGGCGTCAATATTATCGACTGGCGAGAAATGCGTGTCCGCGCCGCCATGATGTTATTACGCGTGGGCTTGAAAGTTGATTTAGATGAGAAAGTGGCGAATTTATCTATCAGCCACAAGCAGATGCTGGAAATTGCCAAAACGCTGATGCTCGACGCCAAAGTCATCATCATGGATGAACCCACCTCCTCACTCACCAATAAAGAGGTGGACTATTTGTTTCTGATCATGAATCAGTTGCGTAAGGAGGGTACGGCCATCGTCTATATCTCGCATAAATTGGCGGAAATTCGCCGTATTTGCGACCGCTATACGGTGATGAAAGACGGCAGCAGCGTTTGCAGCGGCATGGTGAGCGATGTGTCAAATGACGATATCGTCCGTCTGATGGTAGGTCGCGAACTGCAAAACCGTTTTAACGCGATGAAGGAGAATGTCAGCAACCTTGCGCACGATACGGTTTTTGAGGTGCGCAACGTCACCAGCCGTGACAGAAAAAAGGTCCGGGATATCTCATTTAGCGTCTGCCGGGGAGAAATATTAGGCTTTGCCGGACTGGTCGGTTCCGGACGTACTGAACTGATGAACTGCCTGTTTGGCGTTGATAAACGCGCTGGCGGAGAAATCCGTCTTAATGGCAAAGATATCTCTCCACGTTCTCCCCTGGATGCCGTGAAAAAAGGGATGGCTTACATCACTGAAAGCCGCCGGGATAACGGCTTTTTCCCCAACTTTTCTATCGCTCAGAACATAGCTATCAGCCGCAGTCTGAAAGACGGCGGCTATAAAGGCGCGATGGGGTTGTTTCATGAAGTTGACGAGCAACGTACCGCTGAAGCCCAGCGCGAACTGCTGGCGCTGAAATGTCATTCGGTAAACCAGAACATCACTGAACTCTCCGGCGGTAACCAGCAGAAAGTCCTGATCTCCAAATGGCTGTGCTGTCACCCGGAAGTGATCATTTTCGATGAACCTACCCGTGGCATCGACGTTGGCGCGAAAGCCGAAATTTACAAAGTGATGCGCCAACTGGCGGACGACGGAAAAGTCATCCTGATGGTGTCATCTGAATTACCTGAAATTATCACCGTCTGCGACCGCATCGCCGTGTTCTGCGAAGGACGACTGACGAAAATCCTGACGAATCGCGATGACATGAGCGAAGAGGAGATTATGGCATGGGCTTTACCACAAGAGTAAAAAGCGAAGCGAGCGAGAAGAAACCGTTCAACTTTGCGCTGTTCTGGGATAAATACGGCACCTTTTTTATCCTGGCGATCATCGTCGCCATTTTTGGTTCGCTGTCGCCAGAATATTTTCTGACCACCAATAATATTACCCAGATTTTTGTGCAAAGCTCCGTGACGGTACTGATCGGCATGGGGGAATTCTTCGCTATCCTGGTCGCCGGTATCGACCTTTCGGTTGGCGCGATTCTGGCGCTTTCCGGTATGGTGACCGCTAAACTGATGTTGGCAGGTATTGATCCGTTTCTCGCGGCGCTAATTGGCGGTGTACTGGTTGGCGGCGCACTGGGGGCGATCAACGGCTGCCTGGTCAACTGGACGGGACTACACCCGTTCATTATCACCCTTGGCACCAACGCTATTTTCCGTGGGATCACGCTGGTGATCTCCGATGCCAACTCGGTATACGGCTTCTCATTTGACTTCGTGAACTTCTTTGCCGCCAGCGTAATTGGGATACCTGTCCCCGTTATCTTCTCGCTAATTGTCGCGCTCATCCTTTGGTTTCTGACAACGCGTATGCGGCTCGGACGCAACATCTACGCACTGGGCGGCAACAAAAACTCGGCGTTCTATTCCGGGATTGACGTGAAATTCCACATCCTGGTGGTGTTTATCATCTCCGGTGTTTGTGCAGGTCTGGCAGGCGTCGTCTCAACTGCACGACTCGGTGCCGCAGAACCGCTTGCCGGTATGGGGTTTGAAACCTATGCCATTGCCAGCGCCATCATTGGCGGCACCAGTTTCTTCGGCGGCAAGGGGCGCATTTTCTCTGTGGTGATTGGCGGGTTGATCATCGGCACTATCAACAACGGTCTGAATATTTTGCAGGTACAAACCTATTACCAACTGGTGGTGATGGGCGGATTAATTATCGCGGCTGTCGCCCTTGACCGTCTTATCAGTAAGTAAGGAATTGAACATGAAAATCTCCCCCTCGTTAATGTGTATGGATCTGCTGAAATTTAAAGAACAGATCGAATTTATCGACAACCATGCCGATTACTTTCACATCGATATCATGGACGGCCACTTTGTGCCGAATCTGACGCTCTCACCGTTCTTCGTAAGCCAGGTAAAAAAACTGGCGAGTAAACCGCTCGACTGCCATCTGATGGTAACGCGTCCGCAGGATTACATTGCTCAACTGGCACGTGCAGGAGCTGATTTCATCACTTTGCATCCGGAAACTATCAACGGTCAGGCATTCCGCCTGATTGATGAAATCCGCCGTCATGGCATGAAAGTGGGGCTGATTCTTAATCCGGAAACGCCGGTTGAGGCCATGAAATACTATATCCATAAGGCTGATAAAATTACGGTCATGACTGTCGATCCCGGTTTTGCCGGACAACCCTTCATTCCTGAAATGCTGGATAAAGTTGCCGAACTGAAGGCATGGCGTGAACGAGAAGGTCTGGAGTACGAAATTGAGGTGGACGGTTCCTGCAACCAGGCAACTTACGAAAAACTAATGGCGGCAGGGGCGGATGTCTTTATCGTCGGCACTTCCGGCCTGTTTAATCATGCGGAAAATATCGACGAAGCATGGAGAATTATGACCGCGCAGATTCTGGCTGCAAAAAGCGAGGTACAGCCTCATGCAAAAACAGCATAACGTCGTAGCGGGCGTGGATATGGGGGCAACGCATATCCGCTTTTGTCTGCGGACAGCAGAAGGTGAAACGCTACACTGCGAAAAAAAGCGGACCGCAGAAGTTATTGCTCCCGACCTGGTGTCGGGTATCGGCGAAATGATTGACGAGCAACTCAGGCGCTTTAACGCTCGCTGTCATGGTCTGGTGATGGGATTTCCGGCGCTGGTCAGTAAAGATAAACGCACCATTATTTCTACGCCTAACCTGCCGTTAACAGCGGCAGATTTATATGATCTCGCCGATAAGCTCGAAAATACGCTGAATTGTCCGGTTGAGTTTTCCCGCGACGTTAACCTGCAACTCTCCTGGGACGTAGTAGAAAATCGCCTTACGCAACAACTGGTTCTGGCAGCCTATCTCGGTACGGGGATGGGGTTCGCAGTGTGGATGAACGGTGCGCCGTGGACGGGTGCGCACGGTGTGGCAGGCGAACTGGGCCATATCCCCCTGGGAGATATGACCCAACACTGCGCGTGTGGTAATCCTGGGTGCCTGGAAACCAATTGCTCTGGAATGGCGCTAAGACGCTGGTACGAACAACAGCCCCGAAATTACCCATTGAGCGATCTTTTCGTCCATGCGGAAAACGCCCCTTTCGTCCAGAGTCTGCTTGAAAACGCGGCACGAGCCATTGCCACCAGCATTAATCTGTTCGATCCCGATGCGGTGATTCTGGGCGGTGGCGTGATGGATATGCCCGCCTTCCCACGCGAGACTCTCATTGCCATGACCCAAAAGTACCTGCGCCGTCCACTGCCGTATCAGGTTGTGCGCTTTATTGCCGCCTCATCTTCTGACTTTAATGGCGCTCAGGGTGCAGCAATATTGGCGCATCAACGTTTTTTGCCACAGTCCTGTGCTAAAGTCCCATGAGTAAAGCGTTGGCACAGTAGCGCAATGTCCCGCTGTGCCAACGACAGGTACAATATATATAATAATTACATAAAACAGCCCATATTATTCCCAGCAATGATAGTTCTACTGTAATTTTCCCTCTTCAGCACAAATGCCTAATAAAATGGCTCGTTCCGCTCACACTTCCACTTATTAAAGTCGCAATTTCAGAATTATGATAACGCCAGCTTTAAATGACGTATTTTGCATGGATTACATATTTACGACATAAATGATAAATGGAGATTTATATGAATAACTCTCGGTTATTCCGTTTGAGCAGGATTGTTATTGCGTTCACTGCCGCCAGCGGCATGATGATAAATACCGCTTACGCAACAGATGAAGCGAAAGCCGCCACTCAATATACCCAACAGGTTAATCAGAATTACGCCAAATCATTACCGTTTAGCGATCGTCAGGATTTTGACGATGCCCAGCGTGGATTTATCGCTCCGCTGCTGGATGAAGGTATTCTGCGTGATGCGAACGGTAAAATTTACTACCGCGCGAATGATTACAAATTTGATATTAATGCCGCTGCGCCGGAAACCGTAAACCCCAGCCTGTGGCGTCAGTCGCAGATCAACGGCATTTCAGGCCTGTTCAAAGTCACCGATAAAATGTATCAGATGCGCGGCCAGGATATCTCTAACATTACGTTCGTTGAGGGCGAGAAAGGCATTATTGTTATTGACCCACTGGTGACGCCACCTGCCGCAAAAGCCGCACTTGACCTTTACTTCCAGCATCGTCCGCAAAAACCCATTATTGCCGTTATCTATACCCACAGCCACGCCGACCACTATGGCGGCGTGAAAGGCATCATCTCTGAAGCCGATGTTAAATCCGGCAAAGTTCAGGTGATTGCTCCAGCTGGCTTTATGGACGAAGCCATCAGCGAAAACGTGCTGGCGGGTAACATCATGAGCCGCCGTGCGCTCTACTCTTACGGTCTGTTACTGCCGCACAACGCGCAAGGCAACGTGGGCAACGGCCTGGGCGTGACGCTGGCAACGGGCGACCCGAGCATTATTGCACCGACTAAAACTATCGTCAGAACTGGCGAGAAGATGATTATCGACGGCCTGGAATTTGACTTCCTTATGACCCCTGGTAGCGAAGCGCCAGCCGAAATGCACTTCTATATTCCGGCCCTGAAAGCCCTGTGTACCGCCGAGAACGCCACGCATACCCTGCACAACTTCTACACTCTGCGCGGCGCGAAAACCCGCGATACCAGCAAGTGGACCGAGTACCTGAACGAAACGCTGGATATGTGGGGTAACGACGCGGAAGTACTGTTTATGCCGCACACCTGGCCGGTCTGGGGCAATAAGCATATCAATGATTATATTGGTAAATATCGCGATACTATCAAGTACATTCACGACCAGACCCTGCACCTGGCGAACCAGGGCTACACCATGAATGAAATCGGCGACATGATTAAGCTGCCGCCTGCGCTTGCCAATAACTGGGCCAGCCGCGGCTATTACGGTTCTGTCAGCCACAACGCCCGCGCGGTGTATAACTTCTATCTTGGCTATTACGACGGTAACCCGGCTAACCTGCATCCGTATGGTCAGGTGGAGATGGGTAAACGTTACGTGAAAGCGCTGGGCGGTTCTGCCCGCGTCATCAACCTGGCGCAAGAAGCGAACAAGCAAGGTGATTACCGCTGGTCGGCAGAACTGCTGAAACAGGTGATTGCCGCCAACCCGGGTGACCAGGTCGCGAAGAATCTGCAAGCGGATAACTTTGAACAGCTGGGCTATCAGGCCGAGTCCGCCACATGGCGCGGTTTCTACCTGACCGGCGCGAAAGAGCTGCGCGAAGGGGTACATAAGTTCAGCCACGGCACCACCGGTTCCCCGGACACCATTCGTGGGATGTCGGTCGAAATGCTGTTCGACTTTATGGCCGTTCGCCTCGATAGCACGAAAGCCGCAGGTAAAAATATCAGCCTGAACTTCAATATGAGCAACGGCGATAACCTCAACCTGATGCTGAACGATAGCGTGCTTAACTACCGTAAAACGCTGCAATCGCAAGCCGACGCCTCTTTCTACATTAGCCGTGAAGATCTGCACGCCGTGCTGACCGGACAGGCTAAAATGGCCGATCTGGTGAAAGCGAAGAAAGCCAAAATTATTGGCAATGGCGCGAAACTGGAAGAAATTATCGCCTGTCTGGATAATTTCGATTTGTGGGTGAATATCGTAACCCCAAATTAATGTCACTCGCTTTTGGGGGCGCTGAAGCCCCCAAAGCATTTGCTTTAAAAATATATACAGCCAATTAATAAATAAAATATATAAGTTATGAATGCGGTGGCTGAATAAAGCTATTTTTATTCATCGAGAAAATAGCCATACTGACGCCTTCAATGGATATTGATATTCACTACAGATATTGTTCGCAGCAGACAGGATGTATTTAATATGCCAACAGTTCTCTCTCGCATGGCGATGCAACTCAAAAAAACAGCCTGGATAATTCCCGTCTTCATGGTTTCGGGATGCTCATTATCTCCGGCAATCCCGGTGATCGGCGCTTATTATCCCGGCTGGTTTTTCTGCGCCATTGCCAGCCTTATTTTGACGCTCATCACGAGGCGAATTATTCAGCGGACAAATATCAATCTGGCATTTGTCGGAATTATTTATACCGCCCTTTTTGCTCTCTACGCCATGCTGTTCTGGCTGGCATTTTTCTAATCTATTTGAGACGCGCTCATGGAAAGTACGCCGAAAAAAGCTCCTCGCAGTAAATTCCCTGCTCTGTTAGTGGTTGCGTTGGCGCTGGTTGCCCTTGTTTTCGTTATCTGGCGCGTAGACAGTGCGCCATCAACTAATGACGCTTACGCGTCAGCAGATACCATTGATGTGGTGCCGGAAGTCAGCGGTCGCATTGTAGAACTGGCGGTCACCGACAACCAGGCGGTGAAACAGGGCGATTTGCTGTTCCGCATTGATCCGCGCCCGTACGAAGCCAATCTGGCGAAAGCTGAAGCCTCCCTCGCGGCGCTGGATAAGCAAATTATGCTCACCCAGCGTAGCGTTGACGCACAACAGTTTGGTGCCGACTCGGTTAATGCCACGGTAGAAAAAGCCCGTGCCGCCGCGAAACAAGCCAGCGATACGTTACGCCGTACCGAACCGCTACTGCGAGAAGGTTTTGTTTCTGCGGAAGAGGTTGACCGTGCAAGAACCGCACAGCGTGCGGCAGAAGCGGATCTTAATGCCGTATTGTTGCAGGCGCAGTCAGCCGCCAGCGCCGTCAGCGGCGTGGATGCGCTGGTGGCGCAGCGTGCGGCAGTCGAAGCGGATATTGCCCTGACCAAACTGCATCTGGAAATGGCGACCGTTCGCGCGCCGTTTGATGGCCGGGTCATTTCCCTCAAAACCTCCGTCGGGCAATTTGCTTCTGCCATGCGCCCTATTTTTACCCTAATCGACACTCGTCACTGGTACGTGATCGCCAACTTCCGCGAAACCGATCTGAAAAATATTCGCTCAGGTACACCCGCAACCATTCGCCTGATGAGCGACAGCGGCAAAACCTTCGAGGGTAAAGTGGATTCGATTGGCTACGGCGTGCTACCGGATGACGGCGGCCTGGTGCTGGGCGGCCTGCCGAAAGTGTCTCGTTCTATTAACTGGGTCCGCGTTGCCCAGCGTTTTCCAGTCAAAATCATGGTCGATAAACCTGACCCGGAAATGTTCCGCATCGGCGCTTCGGCAGTCGCTAATCTTGAGCCGCAATAATGAGCGCGCTCAACTCCCTGCCATTACCGGTGGTCAGGCTGCTGGCGTTCTTTCATGAAGAGTTAAGCGAGCGGCGGCCAGGTCGCGTGCCGCAGACCGTGCAACTCTGGGTAGGCTGCCTGCTGGTAATTCTGATCTCGATGACCTTTGAGATCCCTTTTGTGGCGTTATCGCTGGCAGTGCTGTTTTACGGTATTCAGTCGAACGCGTTTTACACCAAATTTGTCGCGATCTTGTTTGTGGTTGCCACGGTGCTGGAGATCGGCAGCCTGTTTTTGATCTACAAATGGTCATACGGCGAACCGTTGATCCGATTGATCATCGCCGGACCGATCCTGATGGGCTGTATGTTTTTGATGCGCACCCATCGGTTGGGGCTGGTCTTTTTCGCCGTCGCCATAGTCGCTATTTACGGGCAAACCTTCCCCGCCATGCTCGACTATCCGGAAGTGGTCGTGCGCTTAACCCTGTGGTGTATCGTTGTCGGCCTCTATCCAACCTTGCTGATGACGTTAATCGGCGTGCTGTGGTTTCCCAGCCGCGCTATCACGCAGATGCATCAGGCGCTTAATGATCGGCTTGATGATGCCATTAGCCACCTGACGGACAGCCTCGCACCGCTACCCGAAACGCGGATTGAAAGAGAGGCGCTGGCGCTGCAAAAACTCAATGTCTTTTGCCTCGCGGACGATGCCAACTGGCGAACTCAGAGCGCATGGTGGCTAAGCTGCGTGGCAACGGTAACCTACATTTACTCGACGCTGAATCGCTACGATCCCACCTCTTTTGCTGATTCTCAGGCAATTATTGAATTTCGGCAAAAATTAGCCTCAGAAATCAACAAGCTGCAGCATGCCATTGCCGAAGGTCAGTGCTGGCAAAGCGACTGGCGGATCACTGAAAGTGAAGCGATGGCGGCACGGGAATGTAACCTGGAGAATATCTGCCAGACGTTATTGCAACTGGGTCAGATGGACCCGAATACGCCGCCAACGCCCGCCACCAAACCGCCATCAATGGTCGCCGACGCTTTTACCAATCCAGACTATATGCGCTACGCGGTAAAAACGCTGCTCGCCTGTTTGATCTGTTACACCTTCTACAGCGGCGTGGACTGGGAAGGCATTCACACCTGTATGCTGACCTGCGTGATCGTCGCTAACCCGAATGTTGGTTCGTCGTATCAGAAAATGGCGCTGCGTTTTGGCGGTGCCTTCTGCGGTGCAATTCTGGCGCTGTTATTCACGCTGCTGGTCATGCCCTGGCTGGACAATATTGTCGAATTGCTATTTGTGCTGGCACCGATTTTCCTGTTGGGTGCATGGATTGCCACCAGCTCTGAACGCTCTTCTTATATCGGCACACAGATGGTGGTCACCTTCGCGCTCGCCACGCTCGAAAACGTTTTTGGCCCGGTGTACGACCTGGTGGAAATTCGCGATCGCGCCCTGGGTATCATCATTGGTACCGTGGTGTCCGCGGTGATTTACACCTTTGTCTGGCCTGAAAGTGAAGCGCGCACGCTGCCGCAAAAACTGGCTGGCGCGCTGGGTATGTTGAGTAAAGTAATGCGGATCCCACGCCAGCAGGAAGTCACTGCTCTGCGCACTTTTCTGCAAATTCGCATAGGTCTGCATGCGGCGTTTAATGCCTGTGAAGAGATGTGCCAACGCGTGGCGCTGGAGCGTCAACTGGACAGCGAAGAACGCGCTTTACTGATTGAACGTTCGCAAACGGTTATTCGTCAGGGCCGCGATATTCTTCACGCCTGGGATGCAACCTGGAACTCGGCGCAGGCGCTGGATAACGCACTACAGCCGGACAGAGCAGGTCAGTTTGCCGACGCCCTGGAGAAATACGCCGCCGGTCTGGCAACCGCACTCAGCCGTTCTCCTCAAATAACGCTTGAAGAGACACCCGCCTCGCAGGCCATCCTGCCCACCTTATTAAAACAGGAGCAACACGTCTGCCAGCTTTTCGCCCGCTTGCCAGACTGGACAGCCCCGGCATTAACGCCCGCCACGGAACAGGTACAAGGAGCCACGCAATGATCAATCGTCAACTTTCACGCCTGCTGTTGTGCAGCATTCTCGGCAGCACGACGCTGATTTCCGGCTGTGCCCTGGTACGTAAGGATTCTGCGCCTCATCAACAGCTCAAACCGGAACAAATCAAACTGGCCGATGATATTCATCTTGCCAGCTCCGGCTGGCCGCAGGCGCAGTGGTGGAAACAACTCAATGACCCGCAGTTGGATGCCCTGATCCAACGGACGCTAAGTGGTTCACACACCCTCGCCGAAGCGAAACTGCTGGAAGAAAAAGCGCAGTCGCAGGCCGATTTGTTAGATGCCGGTTCACAATTACAGGTCGCAGCGTTAGGGATGCTCAACCGCCAACGCGTCTCGGCGAACGGCTTTTTAAGCCCTTATGCGATGGATGCGCCAGCACTGGGTATGGACGGGCCGTACTATACGGAAGCCACAGTCGGTTTGTTTGCCGGACTGGATCTCGATTTGTGGGGTGTGCATCGCTCAGCGGTTGCTGCCGCCATTGGCGCGCATAATGCCGCGCTGGCAGAAACCGCAGCAGTAGAGCTATCGCTGACCACGGGCGTAGCGCAGCTTTATTACAGTATGCAGGCCAGCTATCAGATGCTCGATCTGTTAGAACAAACTCGCGATGTGATTGATTACGCGGTGAAAGCGCACCAGAGTAAAGTGGCGCACGGTCTGGAAGCGCAAGTGCCTTTCCACGGCGCGCGGGCACAGATTCTGGCGGTCGATAAACAAATTGCTGCCGTCAAAGGGCAAATCACTGAAACGCGAGAATCTCTGCGTGCATTGATTGGCGCGGGAGCCAGCGATATGCCGGAGATCAAACCGGTGGCATTACCACGAGTACAGACCGGCATTCCGGCAACGCTCTCTTATGAGTTGCTCGCCAGACGCCCGGATCTGCAAGCCATGCGCTGGTATGTTCAGGCGTCATTAGATCAGGTGGATTCCGCGCGGGCGCTGTTCTACCCGAGCTTTGATATCAAAGCGTTTTTCGGTCTGGACTCCATCCACCTGGATACCTTATTCAAAAAAACCAGTCGCCAGTTCAACTTCATCCCGGGTCTGAAATTGCCGCTGTTTGACGGTGAACGGTTGAATGCCAATCTCGAAGGCACTCGCACCGCCAGCAACATGATGATTGAACGTTACAACCAGTCAGTATTGAACGCGGTGCGTGACGTTGCCGTCAACGGCACACGTCTGCAAACCCTCAACGACGAGCGAGAGATGCAGGCGGAACGCGTGGAAGCAACGCGCTTCACCCAGCGCGCAGCCGAGGCCGCTTATCAGCGCGGCTTAACCAGCCGCTTACAGGCCACCGAAGCCCGGTTGCCAGTGCTTGCCGAAGAGATGTCATTACTGATGCTGGACAGCCGCCGGGTGATCCAAAGCATTCAGTTGATGAAATCGCTGGGCGGCGGGTATCAGGCGGCTCCCGTCGTCGAGAAAAAATAAAATGTCTGCCGCGTGATGGCTGTCACGCGGTATTTCGTTTCGTCACGTCAAAACTGACGACAGCCTGTTTTTCGTCAGAGTTTTGAATAAATAGTGCCCGTAATATCAGGGAATGACCCCAAATAAAATGTGGCATAAAAGATGCATACTGTAGTCGAGAGCGCGTATGCGTGATTTGATTAACTGGAGCGAGACCGATGAAAAAAGTCGTCACGGTTTGCCCCTATTGCGCATCAGGTTGCAAAATCAACCTGGTCGTCGATAACGGCAAAATCGTCCGGGCGGAGGCAGCGCAGGGGAAAACCAACCAGGGTACCCTGTGTCTGAAGGGTTATTATGGCTGGGACTTCATTAACGATACCCAGATCCTGACCCCGCGCCTGAAAACCCCCATGATCCGTCGCCAGCGTGGCGGCAAACTCGAACCTGTTTCCTGGGATGAGGCACTGAATTACGTTGCCGAGCGCCTGAGCGCCATCAAAGAGAAGTACGGTCCGGATGCCATCCAGACGACCGGCTCCTCGCGTGGTACGGGTAACGAAACCAACTATGTAATGCAAAAATTTGCGCGCGCCGTTATTGGTACCAATAACGTTGACTGCTGCGCTCGTGTCTGACACGGCCCATCGGTTGCAGGTCTGCACCAATCGGTCGGTAATGGCGCAATGAGCAATGCTATTAACGAAATTGATAATACCGATTTAGTGTTCGTTTTCGGGTACAACCCGGCGGATTCCCACCCAATCGTGGCGAACCACGTAATTAACGCTAAACGTAACGGGGCGAAAATTATCGTCTGCGATCCGCGCAAAATTGAAACCGCGCGCATTGCTGACATGCACATTGCACTGAAAAACGGCTCGAACATCGCGCTGTTGAATGCGATGGGTCATGTCATTATTGAAGAAAACCTGTACGACAAAGCTTTCGTCGCTTCCCGTACAGAAGGCTTTGAAGAGTATCGTAAAATCGTTGAAGGCTACACGCCGGAGTCGGTTGAAGATATCACCGGCGTCAGCGCCAGTGAGATTCGTCAGGCGGCGCGGATGTATGCCCAGGCGAAAAGCGCCGCCATCCTGTGGGGCATGGGTGTAACCCAGTTCTACCAGGGCGTGGAAACCGTGCGTTCTCTGACCAGCCTCGCGATGCTGACTGGTAACCTCGGTAAGCCGCATGCGGGTGTAAACCCGGTTCGTGGTCAGAACAACGTGCAGGGTGCCTGCGATATGGGCGCGCTGCCGGATACGTATCCGGGATACCAGTACGTGAAAGATCCGGCTAACCGCGAGAAATTCGCCAAAGCCTGGGGCGTGGAAAGCCTGCCTGCTCATACCGGCTATCGCATCAGCGAGCTGCCGCACCGCGCAGCGCATGGCGAAGTGCGTGCCGCGTACATTATGGGCGAAGATCCGCTGCAAACTGACGCGGAGCTGTCGGCAGTACGTAAAGCCTTTGAAGATCTGGAACTGGTCATCGTTCAGGACATCTTTATGACCAAAACCGCGTCGGCGGCGGATGTTATTTTACCGTCAACGTCGTGGGGCGAGCATGAAGGCGTGTTTACTGCGGCTGACCGTGGCTTCCAGCGTTTCTTCAAAGCGGTTGAACCGAAATGGGATCTGAAAACGGACTGGCAGATTATCAGTGAAATCGCCACCCGTATGGGTTATCCGATGCACTACAACAACACCCAGGAGATCTGGGATGAGTTGCGTCATCTGTGCCCGGATTTCTACGGTGCGACTTACGAAAAAATGGGCGAACTGGGCTTCATTCAGTGGCCTTGCCGCGATACTTCAGATACCGATCAGGGGACTTCTTATCTGTTTAAAGAGAAGTTTGATACCCCGAACGGTCTGGCGCAGTTCTTCACCTGCGACTGGGTAGCGCCAATCGACAAACTCACCGACGAGTACCCGATGGTACTGTCAACGGTGCGTGAAGTTGGTCACTACTCTTGCCGTTCGATGACCGGTAACTGTGCGGCACTGGCGGCGCTGGCTGATGAACCTGGCTACGCACAAATCAATACCGAAGACGCCAAACGTCTGGGTATTGAAGATGAGGCATTGGTTTGGGTGCACTCGCGTAAAGGCAAAATTATCACCCGTGCGCAGGTCAGCGATCGTCCGAACAAAGGGGCGATTTACATGACCTACCAGTGGTGGATTGGTGCCTGTAACGAGCTGGTTACCGAAAACTTAAGCCCGATTACGAAAACGCCGGAATACAAATACTGCGCCGTGCGCGTCGAGCCGATCGCCGATCAGCGCGCCGCCGAGCAGTACGTGATTGACGAGTACAACAAGTTGAAAACTCGCCTGCGCGAAGCGGCACTGGCGTAATACAGTCCTTTCTACAGCCTCCTTTCGGAGGCTGTTTTTTTATCCATTCGAACTCTTTATACTGGTTACTCCCTACCCAATCGTATTATCAAAATGAAAAAAATTATCGCATTGATGTTGTTTTTAACATTCTTTGCCCACGCGAACGACTCCGAGCCTGGCAGCCAGTATTTAAAGGCAGCAGAGGCCGGGGACCGACGCGCACAATATTTTCTTGCCGACAGCTGGTTTAGCTCCGGCGATTTGAGCAAAGCCGAATATTGGGCACAGAAAGCCGCCGACAGCGGTGATGCTGATGCCTGCGCGCTGTTGGCGCAGATCAAAATCACCAATCCGGTCAGTCTGGACTATCCACAAGCAAAAGTTCTTGCAGAGAAAGCAGCGCAAGCGGGCAGTAAAGAAGGTGAAGTAACGCTGGCGCATATTCTGGTAAATACGCAAGCGGGTAAACCGGATTATCCAAAGGCGATTTCGCTGTTAGAAAACGCTTCGGAAGATCTGGAGAACGACTCTGCCGTCGATGCCCAAATGCTGCTTGGTTTGATTTACGCCAACGGCGTGGGCATTAAGGCCGACGATGACAAGGCAACCTGGTATTTCAAACGCAGCTCTGCGATTTCCCGAACCGGTTATTCCGAGTACTGGGCGGGAATGATGTTCTTAAACGGTGAAGAAGGTTTTATCGAGAAGAACAAACAAAAGGCGCTGCACTGGTTAAATCTGAGCTGTATGGAAGGGTTTGATACCGGGTGTGAAGAGTTTGAAAAATTAACTAACGGTTAAGGTAGGCCTGATAAGACGCGGCAAGCGTCGCATCAGGCATTGATGTCGGATGCGGCGTAAACGCCTTATCCGACCTACAAAATCACGCTAAATCAGGCTATTGCGCAGTCTGGCGTAGGCCTGATAAGACGCGGTAAGCGTCGCATCAGATATTGATGTCGGATGCGGCGTAAACGCCTTATCCGACCTACAAAATCACCCTAAATCAAGCTATTGCGCAGTCTGGCGTAGGCCTGATAAGACGCGGCAAGCGTCGCATCAGATATTGATGTCGGATGCGGCGTAAACGCCTTATCCGACCTACAAAATCACCCTAAATCAAGCTATTGCGCAGTCTGGCGTAGGCCTGATAAGACGCG